>CAYJCI010000057.1:0-11465 GCA_964368595.1 uncultured Desulfovibrionaceae bacterium | reverse complement strand
GAAATGCCGCAAGATAGTGTACGCCGCAATGAAATGATACGTGCTCGTGAAGTGCGTGTTATTGGTGCGGAAGGTGAACAATTGGGGATACTTGACCGCAATGAAGCCATAGCTAACGCCAAAGAGGCTGGCTTGGATCTTGTGGAAGTAGCAGCAACTGCTGATCCACCAGTATGCCGTATTATGGACTATGGTAAGTTCAAATACGAGCAACAAAAAAAGAAACAGGAAGCCAAAAAAAGGCAAACTGTGGTGCAAATTAAAGAAATCAAGGTTAGGCCAAAAACCGATGACCATGATTATGAAACTAAAGTGCGCCATATTCGTCGCTTTATTGAAGCAGGCGATCGCTGTAAGGTTACTGTATTCTTCCGTGGACGTGAAATTGTGCATAAAGATAGGGGTTTAACCATTCTTGAACGCATAGTTGCTGATACACAAGACATTGCCAAGGTTGACCAAGAGGCACGCTCCGAAGGACGCACCTTACAAATGTTGCTAATACCGAAAAAGTAGCACGAAATTTTTTATATTTATTCTTGCCTTTGATTGAAATTTAGGGCAAGTTACGGCTTCTTTACGTATTTGTATTTTTATGGTGTGAACTGTTGAGCGCCCATGTGCAAAATTGCGTTAAGACAAATGGTTAGAATTACTGTCTATATTAAATTTTTAGGAGAATATCATGCCTAAGATTAAAACTAGACGCTGCGCTGCTAAGCGTTTTGAGGTCACAGGAAGTGGAAAGTTTAAGCGTCGTCGCCAAAACTTGCGCCACATTTTGACCAAGAAAAACGCCAAGCGTAAAATGCGTCTTGGTCAATCCACCTTAGTGGATAGCACTAATGAAAAAGCGGTTCGCCGCATGCTTCCAAACGTTTAACAAGGCGCAAAAAGCACCATCTACATCGTCAGATAATTTTTTAGGTCAGGTCATGGGGAAAGACTCCATACAATCCCAAAAAACTTATCTTCCTTGTAGCTGGAACTTTTTAACACCTTGTTAGGGTTTATTTTGTTTTTGCAGAATAAAGCTTGATTGGATTTTATTAGGAATTTTGTTTTTGGATTAGCAAGTAAAGAAGTTTACAAATCCCTAGTGGTGCTTCAAGCTTGTTAGAATGTATAATTTTTTATATTAGGCTGGCATGATCTCCGCCTCGCCTAATAATTGGAGGGTATCCCCATGCGTGTAAAGAGAGGTCTTGCCGCACATCGCAGGCATAAAAAATATTTAGCTATGGCTAAAGGTTTTCGTGGTGGTCGCAGTCGCTTGTACCGCACCGCTCGTGAGGCTGTTGAACGTTCATTACAATATTCATACATTGGTCGTAAATTACGCAAGCGTGATTTCCGCAAGCTTTGGATTTTGCGTATCAACGCTGCTGTTCGTGAACATGGTCTTTCCTATAGCCGTTTTATGCACGGTATGAAATTAGCTAGCATTGAGCTTAACCGTAAGGTGCTTGCTGATATGGCTGTGCGTGCGAAGGACGACTTTGCAAAGCTTGTTGATGTAGTTAAGGCTAATTTAAAATAGTTCTAATGGCTTTGATAGACAGTAATGCCTAAGGTAATGAAACACCTTATGCCTATGGCATAAGGTGTTTTTTTATTTTTATGCGTTTAGCCGGTATATTTTATGCAAATGGAAGTAAATTTCATTTGTCTGCCCCTCCCTCGAAGGCAAGCTAAAGTTTGCGACTCCGTCGGTATTTGGAAGTTAAATATATAGATGGGTTAAGTTAGTCGGGGATTAAGTAAAAAAGTAAATTGCATTTTAACTAAAGTTTTTTGAAAGGGTCTGGGGGAGAGCCTTTTCTTTAGAAAATTTTCCCCCCAGTGACTCTATAGAAGGTAAATATGGATTTATTAAGTGCATTGGATAGTTTAGTTCCAGAGTTAAAAGAAGGTTTAGGTGCTGCTGCGTCTTTATCTGACTTAGAGGCTTTGCGTATTGATTTCTTGGGTCGTAAGGGGCGTGTGGCACAGATTATGTCACAATTGCCAAGCCTTGACCCATCCATGCGTCCAGCAGTTGGGCAAAAAGCCAATGAAGTTAAAAATGCCTTGAATGAGCTTTTTGATAGTGCAAAGGCTGAGCTTGATGCTAAGGGCGAGGCTTTGGCCCTTGCTCGTTTTGATGCAACCCTTCCAGGGCGTGCACCTTGGCAAGGTTCTTTGCATCCAACTACCTTGGTGATGGAAGAAATTTGCGATATATTTAAGAAGCTTGGTTATGATATTATGTCTGGCCCAGAGGTTGAAACGGACTATCATAATTTTGAAGCATTAAACCTTCCGCCAGAGCACCCAGCAAGAGATATGCAAGATACACTGTATGTATCTGACAATGTGGTTATGCGTACGCATACCTCACCTGTTCAGGTGCGTACTATGTTGCAAAAACGCCCACCTTTAGCAATTATTGCGCCGGGTAAAGTTTATCGCCGTGACTCTGACATTACTCATACTCCCATGTTTCACCAAGTTGAAGGCTTGTTAGTTGATAAAAATGTTAGCATGGCTGAGCTGCGTGGCACTTTGACAGCATTTATGCGCGGGGTATTTGGGCCAAAGACTGATGTGCGTTTTCGTCCAAGCTTTTTCCCATTCACTGAGCCATCTGCTGAGGCTGATATTTCTTGCTGTATTTGTGGCGGTAAGGGGCATATTGGTGCAGATGTTTGCCGTGTGTGTAAGGGTACAGGCTGGGTAGAGATACTTGGTTGTGGTATGGTTGACCCTGCTGTATTTGAAGCAGTGGGCTATGATCCTGAAGAATTTACTGGCTTTGCCTTTGGCCTTGGGGTTGAGCGTGTTGCCATGCTTAAATACGGAATTGGCGATTTAAGGATGTTTTTTGAAAATGACGTACGCTTTTTATCACAATTTAGGTAGGATTTCCTTAGTATTAGGATTGGTTATTGGTTTTTGTTTTTTGCCTATGCTTGCGGATTTTGCACAAGCGAAGTCAAGAACTTCACAATCAAACTCAACCGTTCGTAATACAGTTAACAATCCTAATTACCGTAGTTATGGGCCTGATGTTGGCAGTCAGAGCCAAAGTGTTACTGGGGGCAAAACCATTGTTGATGCCTATGGAAAACCAGTGATACCAGAAGATGAACAACAGAACTCGCGCCCTCGTTTACGCAGTGGTGCATATGGTGGTAGTGGCAGCGAGCAAAATACTAGTTCTTTACCCGATTTACCGGAAACTGATGCCGGTTGGAAATTTAAATAGGTCTATATTATGTTATTAAGTCTTAAATGGTTACAAGAGTTTGTTCCTTTTAATGGTAGTTCCAAGGAGCTTGGTGAACGTTTGACCATGCTTGGTCTTGAGCTTGAAGAAATTTTACGCCCTTATGATAGCATTGAGCCCATTGTAATTGGTCATGTGCTTGAATGTGGTAAGCACCCTGAAGCGGATAAGCTATCCGTTTGTAAGGTTAATGTGGGGCAAGATGAATTATTAGACATAGTTTGCGGTGCTCCCAACGTGGCACAAGGACAAAAAGTACCAGTTGCCTTAGTTGGCACTACCATGCCTGATGGAATGGTTATTAAAAAGGCCAAGTTGCGCGGGCAGCCATCCTTTGGCATGATTTGTTCTGAGCGCGAACTTGGCTTAACAGAAGACCATAGCGGAATCATGGTATTACCAGAAGATGCGCCAGTTGGTGTTAAGCTTGTGGATTATTTAGACCTTGATCGTGAAGTTTTAGATATAAGCATAACTCCTAATAGAGCAGATTGCATGTCCGTGCTTGGGCTTGCCAGAGAAGTGGCGCTGGCATATGACTTGCCAATCACCATGCCTACATTTAGCTTAGCAGAGCAGGGTGAAAATGCCGACGTGTCCATCAAGATTGCTGATGCAAACCTTTGCCCTCTTTATCAAGGTCGCATGCTTGAAAATGTAGAAATTGGTCCCTCACCATTAAAGCTACGTTGCCGCCTGCACGCTGTTGGTGTAAGGCCCATTTCAAATATTGTGGATGTAACTAACTATGTACTTATGGAATGCGGTCAACCGCTGCATGCCTTTGACGCCAAAAAACTAAAGGGTAATTGCATTAATGTTGCAGCCGCCACTGAAGGCGAGGAGCTTGTTACCCTTGATGGTCAAACTCGCAAATTAAATGCCAATGACGTAACTATTCGTGATGGCGAAGGCCCAACAGCCCTTGCTGGGGTTATGGGTGGTTTAGATTCTGAAGTAACTAGTGAGTCTAATAGCGTATTTTTAGAAAGTGCTGTTTTCCGCCCTGCTAGTATTCGTAAAACCTCACGCCGTTTGGGCTTATCCAGTGAGGCTTCATATCGCTTTGAACGTGGTGTTGATCAAGTGGCCAACACTTGGGCTATGGATAGAGCAGCTTGCATGATGGCAGAGCTATCTGGCGGTTATGTGCGCAAAGGCGTTTGCAAGGCTGAGCCAGCACCTTTTGTGGCAAAAAATATTAAATTCCGCCTTGCAAAGGCTAATGCCTTGCTTGGCCTTCAGCTTGAAGCAGATTTTTGCCAAAAGGTTTTACAAGGCCTTGGTTGTGATGTTGATGCAAGTGATGCTGATTGTTGGCAAGTTATTGCCCCATCATGGCGCGCAGATTTTGAGCGTGAGGCTGATTTAATTGAAGAAGTTGGCCGAGTCTATGGCCTTGACCGCATTGAGCCTGTATTGCCAGTGGTAAGGCATAAGATTGATGATGCTGGTGCAACTGAAAGTAAGTTTGAATTTTGGTCACGCCTTAAAAAATGGGGGCATGGTCTTGGCTTAAATGAGGCTGTAAACTATAGCTTTGTTGGGCATAATGATTTGGATTTCCTAGGCTTAGCTAAGGATAATCGCGTTTCAATCATTAATCCGCTTTCTGCTGAGCAAGATGCGCTACGCACTGCCCTTGCTCCTGGCTTATTACAAAATCTGCGTCATAATATTGCCCAAGGTAACAATGGATTACGCATATTTGAACTTGCTCATATCTTTATTGCTGATAAAGAATCTGAAACCACAGCCAGTGAATATGGCCGCCTTGGTCTATTGCTTTATGGTGCTCGCTTTGACGGCACATGGCCACATATGGGTGATGATATAGATTATAGCGATCTAAAGGGAATTATTGAGCATTTGTTGTGCTACTTGCATATTGATGGTGTGAATTTTGTGCAGGCTGAAACTCATGAATTTTTATCACCATGTGTGAATATTGAAGTGCAGGGGCAAAAACTTGGGTTTATGGGCCAAGTTAGAGCTCAATTGGCTGATGAATTTCACGCTAAAAAGCAAGTTTGGATGTCTGAAATTGATATAGACCTTTTGTATAATTTAGCAAGTGCCGCAGTTATTGCATTTAAATCATTGCCCATGTATCCGCCGATTCGTCGCGATATTACAGTTATGTCTGATGATTTATTGCCAGTTGGTACTGTGCTTTCACACGTACAAAGCATGAAATTACCGCTACTTGAAGAAGTAAGCTTAATAGATTTATTTGAGCCTGCAACTGGTGGACGTAATGCAACATTTCGTTTAACATTCCGTCATCAAAACCGCACTTTGAAGGATACAGAGGTAGACAAAGAGAGGGAAAAAGTGGCACAATCAATAATTAATACATTTGGTGTGCGTATTTAATAAGTGTAAATATATTAACATATTGAAATATATCACTTAACACTGTATTATTTTTTCTTGTGAGGTAGCTCATGGCAGAAAAAACATATCGTATTGGCGATGTGGCTGAACAATTACAATTAAAAAGTTATGTCTTGCGATTTTGGGAAACTGAGTTTACCCAGCTTGCCCCCATGCGTACTGGCAAAGGGCAACGGTTGTACACTGAAGAACACGTGCTTTTGCTAACTCGTATCAAGCACTTGTTGCATGAACAAGGCATGACTATTGATGGCGCAAGGCGCGTTTTGCAATCAGAGCAAGGCCGCAAATTGCAAGAAAAGCAAAAAAGTACAGCTGGTGATGACTCAAGACTTATTGAAATTCGCAATGAGCTTTTGGAAGTTCGCCAAATGTTAATGAAAACTTGCGATTTATTAAGTGATTAGAGTGTATTAATATGCTTTATCCCATAATATCACCATCACTGTTAAGTGCTAATTTCGCACGCCTGGAAGAGGAGATGCAAGCCTTAGAAGAGGCCAAGGTTCCTTGGCTTCATCTTGATGTAATGGACGGTAGTTTTGTCCCTAATATTACGTTTGGTCCTCCTGTCATATCTTCATTACGCAAAATCACTAAGCTTTTTTTTGATGTGCATCTTATGATTGACGCCCCAGAGCGCTATCTAGAAGATTTTCACAAAGCTGGTGCCGATATGTTAGTGGTGCATGCTGAAGCCACCAAACATTTACAGCGCACACTTGCAGCCATTAAAAATTTAGGAATGCAATCTGGCGTATCATTAAATCCAGCAACTCCATTAAATTGTTTAGAATATGTCCTTGATGATGTGGATATGATTTTGCTTATGAGTGTAAATCCTGGTTTTTCTGGCCAGAGTTTTATACCAGCAACTTATAAAAAAATTAGTTCCTTACGCTCTATGCTTGATGGTGCAGGCAAAGGGCATATTAAAATACAAGTGGATGGCGGGGTTGACCCACAAAACATTGCAGCATTAATTGATGCTGGAGCAGATGTTTTTGTGTCTGGCTCAGCCTTTTTTTCAAAGCCTCCTTACGATAAACGCTTACAAGATTTTATTACTGCTGCTGCCACAGCAAAAAGAAAACCCTTGGGGGAATAATTATGGTTACTCGTAAAGAACTAGCGAATGCCTTACGTTTTTTGTCCATAGATGCCATTGAAAAATCAAAATCTGGCCACCCTGGCGCACCCATGGGTATGGCAGATATGGCAGAAGCTCTTTGGCGCCATCATTTAAAGCATAATCCTACCAACCCTGATTGGGTAAATAGAGATCGTTTTATACTTTCAAATGGGCATGCCTCCATGTTGCTTTATGCATTATTACACCTTACAGGCTATAATGTAAGTATCGAAGATATAAAAAGCTTTCGTACCCTTCACTCAAAAACACCAGGCCACCCAGAATATGGGCATACACCTGGGGTTGAAAGCACAAGCGGCCCACTTGGTCAAGGTATAGCCATGGCTGTTGGTATGGCACTTGCTGAAGCACATCTTGCAGCACAATTTAACCGCCCAGAGCACTGCATTGTTGATCACCATACCTATGTTTTTCTTGGTGATGGTTGCATGATGGAAGGTATTTCGCATGAGGCTTGCTCACTTGCAGGAACACTTGGCTTGCATAAATTAATTGCCATGTATGATGCTAATAATATTTCCATTGATGGCAATATTAAGGGCTGGTTTGCTGAAGATGTAGCTAAGCGTTTTGAGGCTTATGGTTGGCATGTTATTCGCGGTGTTGATGGTCATGATTTTACCATGCTTGATGAGGCAATTGCCCTTGCTCATGCCGATACAACAAGGCCAACATTAATTATTTGCAAAACTCACATTGGCTATGGCTCACCAAGTAAGGTGGATAGTAGTTCTTGTCATGGCTCTCCGTTAGGTACAGATGAAGTTGCTGCCACTCGTGAGGCACTTGGTTGGGATTCTGAACCATTTGTCATACCAGAAGTTGTGGCTGAAGCATGGGATGCTAGCGGCTATGGAATTAAGGCCGAAGCTCAATGGAAGGTAGAATTTGCAGCATATGCTGATAAATACCCAGAACTTGCTGAAGAATTTTTGCGCCGTATGGAAGGCGATTTACCAACTAACTTTGATGAAGTTGTTAAAAAAGCTCTTGATGATTGCCTACAAGCAAAACAAAAAATAGCCACACGCATAGCCTCTAAAAATGCTTTGGAAGCTTTGATGCCCGCTCTACCAGAGCTTATGGGCGGCTCCGCTGACTTAACAGGTTCAGTGGGCACAATGACTAAATATTCAAAACCCATAGAGTTTGATAACTTCGGTGGGAACTATATTTATTACGGTGTTCGTGAATTTGCCATGGGTGCCATGATGAATGGCATGGCTTTACATGGTGGTGTAGTACCATATGCTGGAACATTTATGATGTTCTCAGATTATGCTAAAAATGCTATACGTTTATCTGCGCTTATGGGCTCACATGTGCTTTGGGTTTTAACTCACGATAGTATTGGCGTTGGTGAAGATGGCCCAACTCACCAACCGGTTGAGCAAGTGGCTAGTTTGCGTTTAATCCCAAATCTTAATGTTTGGCGCCCTTGTGATACTGTTGAAACAATGTATGCTTGGAAATGTGCCCTTGCTGATAGTTCCCGTCCGCATTGTTTATCCCTTTCACGGCAAGATTTAGAGTTTATGGACCGTAATGAAAGCCAATTGCAAAATATTGAGAAGGGTGGATACATCTTGCATGAGTGCTCAGGAACTCCAGAGCTTATCATCATCGCCACAGGTTCAGAAGTTGGCTTGGCCCTTGAGGCAACGCTAGTATTAAATGATCAAGGCAAGAAGGTTCGTCTTGTTTCCATGCCTTGCACAGAAATATTTGATGCTCAAGATGCTGATTATCGTGAAAGCGTGCTGCCTTCAGCCATTCGCAAAAGACTTGCCATTGAAGCTGGTAGCGCTGATTATTGGCATAAATATGTTGGGCTTGATGGCCGTATTATTGGCATGACAGGTTATGGTGCTTCCGCTCCTTATAATGTGCTTGCTGCTTTCTTTGGCTTTAGCTTAGAAAATGTGCTACAAATTGCTAATGAAATGACAAGCTAAAAAGGATTATATATGGCTATTTTACAGTTAAAAGATTTAGATATAAGCGGCAAAATTTTAGTTATTCGTGAAGATCTTAATGTACCCATTAAGGATGGCGTAATCCGCAATGATAAACGCATCCGTGCCGCATTGCCCACCATCAAGTTAGCCCTTGAGCGTGGTGCTGGCGTGATTTTAATTTCACATTTAGGCCGTCCCACTGAAGGGCAATATGAAGAGCAATTTTCCCTAAAACCTGTAGCTGCAAGGCTTGGTGAGCTTTTGGGAATCAAGGTGGACTTTGCGGCAGATCTTTCTGCTGTAAATGTTGCCGCTGGTGCTTGCGTACTGTGTGAAAATATTCGTTTTATACAAGGCGAAAAGAAAAATGACCCCGCTCTTGCTGAACAATTGGCAAACTTAGGCGATATATATGTTATGGATGCCTTTGGTGCATCACATCGTGCCCATGCCTCCACTGAAGGGGCTGTGCGTAAAGCCAAGCTTGCTTGTGCAGGCCCGCTAATGGCTGCTGAGCTTGAAGCTTTTGCCAAGGTGCAAGATGACCCAAAACGCCCTCTAGTTGCTATTATTGGTGGGTCAAAAGTATCTTCAAAGCTAGCCTTGCTTGAAAGCTTGCTAGTTAAGGTTGATAGATTAATTGTAGGCGGTGGCATTGCCAACACCTTTCTTGCGGCAGCAGGTTATAGCGTTGGCACCTCTCTTTGCGAAGAAGATTTAATCCCTGCTGCAAAACGTATTTTAGAGCAGGCCAAAAACAGCGGCAAAATTTTGCCACTACCCATTGATGTGGTAGTTGCAAAGGCCCTAGCCCCTAATCAAGAGGCTACTACTGTTGATGTTGATAAAGTACCAGCAGATGCCATGATTTTAGATGTTGGCCCAAAAACTGTAGAACTTTATTCCAAGCTTTGCCAAGACGCAGCAACCATTATCTGGAATGGCCCAGTTGGGGCTTTTGAAACAGAACCTTTTGGTGAAGGTACTAAAGCCCTTGCTCAATCCTTGGCTAATTGTGCGGCCTTTGTGGTTGTGGGTGGTGGTGATTCTGTGGCGGCTGTGGAGCAATATGGGCTTGCTGATAAAATGGATTATATTTCCACTGGTGGCGGTGCTTCGCTGGAGCTTTTAGAGGGTAAGGTGTTGCCTTCTGTTGCTGCTTTGGATAGGTAATTTGCTGGAAAGGCATATAGTTTTTTTTAGATTGAGCATGAAACTGATTTGAATTGTGAAGATGATTATTTTTGCAATTTTTATGGCATGATGCATTTTGGCACGGCCTTGCGGCCCTACGTGCAACTTTTGTTTGTTTTGCGATATTTATCTTTTTCCTTGTGCCTTCGTCATAAAATTTTTTCCTTATACGCACGGCCTCAAGGCCGCTTACGCAGGAAAAAATTTTCTTCCTCGGTGCAAGAAAAAATCTGAAAATATGTTCAAAATTCCCCAAAAACGTGACACACACATTTTTACGTCGCACTTTGTGCTAGTAAAAATGGTGTCTCCCGAAGGGTGTTTTTGACTATAGTTTGTCCTTTATCCGCTTATTCGGCAGGTTTGATGCAAGTGGAATAAATGCCACTTGCCTGCCTCATTCGCTCAAGGGCAAGCTAACGCTTGCGACTCCGTCGGTTTAGGTGTTAAAAGTTTCATTAATTATAAGGTTTAGGAGAAACAAAATGCGTAGATTTTGTCCTTTATCCGCTTATTCGGCAGGTTTGATGCAAGTGGAATAAATGCCACTTGCCTGCCTCATTCGCTCAAGGGCAAGCTAACGCTTGCGACTCCGTCGGTTTAGGTGTTAAAAGTTTCATTAATTATAAGGTTTAGGAGAAACAAAATGCGTAGATTTTATCAAGAGAGTTGGCAGGGGATTCCTTTTTCTGCTTTTACGCATGTTTCATTTTTTCACTTGGCTGGTAGTGAGTTTTACGCCACATTTTATGAAGAATTATTCAGGCGCTATACTGGCTGGGATTCGCTCCCTGCTGATTGGCGTGCTGGTAAGGATAATGGCGCTAAGTGGATTGCAAAGCAAATTCGCACTCAGCGTGAGCATTGGGAGCATGAAGATTTGCCAAACGCTCCTTCACGTGTGCTCTCTATCGGTAGTGGCCTTGGATATATGGAAAAATCCCTACTGGATATAATGCCAGACATTGAACTACACGTTAATGAGCCAAGCACCGTGGGCATGCGTTGGTTGCGTAATTGTGTACCCAATGAGCGCATCTACATCGGCTCACCACACTTATGCCTACCAGCAGATGTTAAATATAATGTAATCTACCTCTCAGCCATTGATTATAGCATGAACAACCATGATTTTGAGCTGGCCCTTCGTGAAATTAGAGCCCAGCTTGCACCAGGCGGGCGCTTGCTATGCATCTCAGCCTCACTGCTTGAAGAGGACACCATGGCAGGTAGCATTGTAAATGCTTTTAAGATTGGTCTTAGAGGTGTTTTGCACTTTCTTGATGTGCGTAGGCAACAGCTTTGGGGTTGGAGGCGCACTCGTGAGGAATATCATAGCATTTTCGCAGCCGCAGGTTATCGAAATGTACAAGATGGCTGGCTTGATGATGGCTTTGATAGTTATTGGATATCCGGCGAATAGCTTTTTGCTACGTCTTTTTTTATTTATCCAAGGCGAGAATGGCAAGTGCATTAATCACACTTGCAACCAATG
>CAYJCI010000056.1:0-11848 GCA_964368595.1 uncultured Desulfovibrionaceae bacterium | reverse complement strand
AATCATATGCTCAAGGGGTTTTTTAAGTACTATGTTAACTCAGCTTTTAAGCTTTGTTCTATGCCTTAAAGACAAGTCTTGATAGTTATTAATTTAATATTTCATTTGTTAAGCTTTAGCATAGTTGACTATATGCAAACCTTATTAATTACCAAAATATACTATTAAGTCAGCTGTACCACCGCCGCCACCGCCGCCAGCATGCAAAATAACACCAGCTGCACCGCTAACAGAACCATTGATAATTTCAGAGAGTGCATATGTATTATTATTCAACAACTCTCCCTGTGCGTTAACAGCATAAACATCTTCATTACCACTGTATTCTGTTGAAGCTCCGCCTGTAGTTTTAACAATTAGCCTGTCACCATCGCTAAAATCAAGGTTTTTAAGCTCCATGAAGTAGTCGGTAATAATGTTAACATCAATAGTAATACTTAAGCTATCTGCGGCATTATCATTACCAAGGTCAAAACTTGGCATATTTGAGCCTTGGGGAATGAGGTTCCCAGCCTTGGTGAGGTTATCAACAGTAATAGTGCTTGCGCCGCTGCCAGCGTTAATGTGCCCACCATTCATGTTATCTATGGTAATATTTACACCATCACTACCGTTGATTGTACCACCAGTCATGTTGGTAACGCTGATATTATCTGCACCACTTGTGCTACTAATGCTACCGCCGCTTAAAGTTCCTGTAATGTTAATGTTATCAGCGTCAGCACCACCATGAACAGCCCCGCCAGCCATGTCAGTTAAATTAATGTAATCTACACCGGCATCACCAAAAATATTACCAATAAAGGTTCCAGCAACAGTAATACTATCATCACCAGCACCGCCATTAATCGTTCCAAGGCCAAGGTTAACAGTGTCAGCACCTATGTTGGTAATGCTAATTGTATCGTTGCCAGCATCACCATTTATGGTTGCGCCGTCAAGATTAGTAATCGTTATAGTGTCAGCATCAGCACCACCGCCAACAGTTCCGCCGTCAAGGTCATGAATGCTAATGGTATCCTCACCAGCACCAGCGTCAATGCTGCCACCAGTCATGGAGCCAATGTGTTTACCATCGGAATCTTCAATACCAATTTTTATGCTATCATTACCACCAACACCATAGACTTTGCCCGTTCCGCTTAAATTGGTAATGGTAAATTTATCACCACCACCTTCAGTGCTGTTTGCACCACTTGCTGGGTATTCGCCATAAAGAGTGCCCCCGCTCATGTCAGTAATGGTAAAGGTGTCCGCACTATAGTCGCCATCTTCATCACCACGAACAGTACCGCCAGTCATAGTTGCAATGGTTATACTGTCAGCTCCGCCTTCAGCGTAATAAACGGCATTGCCCGAGAGCTGGCGAATATTAAAGTAATCAGCGTCGGCTCCAGAGTATATTTTTGCAGTGCCAGTCATGTGATTAAAGACGGTCCACGAATTACCAACAGCGGCACCAATAATATCTTCACCAGCACCAGTATAAATCACACCACCGCTCATGACGCCACCGGTCACTTCGCCAGTAATAGTGTCTACTGATCCCATGCTAATTTCATCATTACCTTT
Organism: uncultured Desulfovibrionaceae bacterium; assembly: GCA_964368595.1. Taxonomy (GTDB): domain Bacteria; phylum Desulfobacterota; class Desulfovibrionia; order Desulfovibrionales; family Desulfovibrionaceae; genus CAYJAD01. The sequence continues at coordinate 10,276 of CAYJCI010000056.1, read as the reverse complement.
ATAGTCAGATCCAGCTTTTTTACCACCATTAATGCCAGTGCCGTAGTTATTTTTAGCATCAGTATAAATGGTACCGCCAGTCATATTGCCAAAAATGAAAATGTTATCATTTCCAGTATTTTCTGCATTGTCATATAAATTTTCTACATCGGCATAGATGGTTCCACCTTTCATTTCATGCATAATAATAAAAGAATTTCCATTATTTTTAACGTCATCATGGGCATCTTTAGCATCACCATAGATGGTGCCGCTGAGCATATTTAATATATAAATGCTAGTAGCATTGCCGCTAGCAGTAATGGTATTATTATGAAGTGATTCAGCTTGGCCATAAATAATGCCACCACTCATATGGTCTATACTAAAATTATTACCACCTCCGCTGTAAACGCTAGTATCCTCATCCTTGCTGCCAAAGGTCTTTGCAGAGCCATAGATTGTACCACCAGTCATGTTTTCGATAACAAACTCATTACTAGCAAGCGATAGCCTGCGTTCATCTACATCAAAGACGTCAGAGGTAAAACCTTTTGCGACGTCAACATTTCCGTAAACCTCACCGCCGCTTAAATGCCCAATGGTAATGAGATCAAACCCACCACAGTTGAACTCAACTAGCTCTGAGCCATTACCTGCTAAGGTGGCATCACCATAAATTTTTCCGCCAGACATTTCACCAATAATGGTAATTTCATCATTGCCGAATGAAATTGTACCTTCGCTGTTGGTAGAGTCAGAGCCGACAACTCCAAAATCTCCAAAAAGCATGCCGCCGCTCATGCTACCAAGGGTAATTGTATCGAAACCGAAGTCCCCCACCATCCCTTGCCAATACGAATCTGCCCCATAATCCTTATATTCGACATTTAAAAATACATCTGACTCAACGGAATGGGCATCTCCATAAATGGTACCATTCGTCAAATTAATAGTTGTACCATTAATCAACTCATTACCTGTAACAATTTTACCACTAGTGATTTTACCAACATCTCCAGAGATATAATTGTCAAGGACATTAGAACCACCTCCACTAATGTTAACATCTCCAATAATATTCATAATATTATTGTTGAATGTATCATCACTTGAGACAGTTTCAAGAGTGTCTGCACGGAAGATGTATTTACCGGTAAGATCACCGCTATTGTGAATAAAATCCTCAAAAGTTATGGTTAAGTTACCAAATATGGCTTCATTGCCATTTAGGACTGCTAATATATCATTTTGGTTGTAAGTAGTGCCATTTATAATTAAATTGTCATCTGTTGAATAAAAGTCACCTATTCCAACATAATAATTTATTCCATCCTGACTGGTAGTTAGAGTGATTTTGTCCCCACCACTAGCATCAATAAAGGCGTGACCAGCAACCAAATTGGTTTCATCACGGCCTGCAATTGTGTTACTGATTTTAGCCGTAATCTCATCATACTCTAGAGTTTTGTATAGACTATTCCCGCCTGAAATGACGCCTCTAACAAAGTCATCTACAATAATAGTATCTTGACCTTCTCCGCTGGAAATATTGTTACGAGAGTGGCTAATCCATATTTCCTCTTTGCCATCATGCTCGTTAAGATGGCTTATTTCTAATTTACCTACATAAATATAATCATTTCCGTCACCAGTGGAGATTCTGCCCACATTTTCATCTCCTACCACCACATCGTCTTCTCTTAACTCCGCAACTTCTATGTGGTTATCACCACTATCAACGGAGATTCTTCCCGATGCATAGTCTGTAATTTTAATGGTATCATCACCAGTTCCGCTAGATATACCCCCTCCGTAAGTATAATCAGTCCTGTGCAATCTATCTATGGTAACATTATTACCACCAGATCCTAAACTAATTTCAGCGCCAGCATGTTCTATATCAAGGGTGACGCTACCAGCAGACTCAACATTGAGTTCACTGTTTAAACTATCCGCAAGGACATTAATTACAAAGCCACCATCGCCCTTTAAATTCAAAATGCCATCATAGTCTCTTACATTGACAGTATCGACGGTTGTTTTATCAAAATTATAAATTGTAGTATCTGCAACTCTTTCGATTATGTAGGGCTTTAAGCTGCCTGGGTCACCAGTAAAGGGCAAGCTACCACCAATGTTTATTACGTCAGCTCCATTTCCACCGTCTATAACTCCAGCGGTAATATCACTTTTGCCCTGTGCTGTAAGAGCATATTGAGGCTCCAGCATAACACCACCGCCAGTAACGGTGCCGGCATTATCGTAGGTGAAAACGCCAATGGTATCTTCGCCATCACCGCCCAAAATTTTTCCATAACCTGTGATACTGCCCACATCAAGTACAGCACCATCATTGTCAGCCTTATAGGTTCCGTATAGTTCTGATGTGCCGGACACTTTTTCTATACGTTGAGCAATGGAGCTTGCATTAACAATTGTGCCGTGATTTAAGTCGAGGTCTGCACCATTAAATTGTAAATCAATTTTACCATTGCCAGACAGGGTGAGCGAACCACTTGTGGCAATGCCTTTATTATCAGCAAGGCCAGAGCTATTAAGGTTTACAGTTGTAGTGTTTGAGGTGTCATTGCTATTAATGGTAGCGTTGCCAGTTAGTAAATTAACAACATTCACGCTGTCAGCACTTGACCCCACATTAACAGTACCGCCATTCCAAGTTTCTACCTCTATGCTTGCGCTAGTTTGAGCGTTGACAGAAATGTTGCCACCTGTGGCAAGGGATTTTATAATATAGCTATCAATGTCAGAGCCTGTAATTTGCATATTGCTAGTTACTGAATTATCAAAGGTGACTGTATCTGTGCCGCCATTGCCCACAATGGAACCACCAGTCCAAGAATTTACGAGAAAATTATCATTGCCAGTTGTACCAGTAATAGTACCACCTTGAATGGATGCAAATTTGTAATTTTCTATATTATTTCCTTCGAGGTTAATATCACTTGTAATGGCATTTGTTACGCTAAGGGTGTCATCCCCAGCACCACCATCAATACTAACACCAGCACCAGCTGGCATGGTTTTGAAGATTAAAGTATCATTATCATCACCAGCATCTATGCTAGCAGATGTGACTTGGCCAAACACTTCAATAGTATCATCACCAGCACCAGCATTAATGGTGCCAGCTTGCATATTGCCTTTTATGCTAATGCTATCAGCACCAGCGTCAGTGTTAACTGTGCCGTCGGTCATGCTGGTGATGTTTATGGTGTCAACGTCTGCATTGCCTATAACTTCACCACCAGACATGGTGGCAATGCTCACAGAACTAGTACCAGCGCCAACATTAATGGTACCACCGCTCATGGTGCTTTTAACTTCAAAAATGTCATGCCCAGCGCCGCCAAGCATTTGGGCGTTGCCTTCAAGGATGTTTACGCTAAGGTTATCAGTATCATCTCCGCCATCCATGATGGAATCGTCAGTCATTACTTCAGCACTTAAAATATCATCGCCACCTTGGCCGTAAATAGCTGAATTTTCAGACATGGTGGTGGCAACAGCTATAACATCATTGCCGTAATTGACTGTGCCGCCGCTAACTATTTGTACATCACCATAAATCTTTGCATCACTTTCCATGGATAAGGCAGTAATCGTATCACTACCAGCATTTAGCTGACCACTATTGATGGTTCCAGCATCACCAGCAATTACACCACCAGTGGTGACATTGTTAGCGGTAATAATATCTCTTGAGGCATGTAGTAGGGCATTATTTAAAGTGCCTACGTCACCGGTGATTAATTTTGCTAAATTATCACCTTCAATAATAATTTGTTGCTGTTCTGCGTTATGCTCAACCAAAGGGGTTGGGGCGCGCATCATCCTTGTGACAGCAGCACCATTTATATCCTCAAAGTCAGCATAAAACTCAGTATCACCTTGAATTTCTACACGCTCAAATCCAGCAACAACTAAGCCACTATGGTCAAGAGCCGCACCAACGCTGGTGCTTGTATTGATGATGCCAAAACTTTCAGAATATTTTAAGCCACCACGATTTAATAGATTAATATCAACTTCTTCCAGCGCTTGTTCTAGCAGGTTCAAGCTTTCTTCACTAAGGGCACTTGCTAAATCATCACTTAATTCAAAATTAATAGTGCTTCCTGCTTCTAAGCCATCAGCATCATTGTTGCTATTTCTATATTGTGCTTCTTCATCTTCAAGAGCACCAACAATATGCTTTACTAACTCTTCAATTTCTTGCTGGGTAAAGGTATAAGGAGTAATAGCGCCTTCACCATCAGCACCAATAAAAGCTCCTTGATTAGCAGTATTGAAAGAAAACATCTGCCCTTGATAGCCAGTAAGAGTTAGGTTGTGGCCTTGGCTTAAAGATAGTAGAGCGTGAGTTTCGTCACCATTTGAGTCAATTTTGATAATAAAATCAGTACCACGAATACCCACAGTAGCTCTTGGTGTCGTAACCTTAAACGCGTCTGGGTTTTGCTCCACAACCTCACCACTAATGGTGCGCATGGCACCTGCGGCAATTTGTAGCACAAAGGAAGGGGAGTCCAAGTCCATAGAAAACTCTTGAACAGTCATGGTAGTTTCAGGGCTGAGCATGGAGATGGCGCCGTCAGCAAAGGTAATCTCAACAGCTGAGCTTTGAGTTTTTATGGTGTCTGTTGCAAAAACAGAGTCCCCTTCATTAAGGGTTAGGTTCTCACCATCTCTAACGACAGTAACAGGCCCACTAGCTTTAGTTATTTTTGCTGCAATTTCATTTAGTTCTGGCATAATAAAGCCCTTTATTTTTGTGACATTAAGATGTTTTTAAATTTAAATATAGTTCATGTTTATATTTAATAAATATAGTATTAGATTTTTCATTAAAAGTCAATTGGTTTGAGCAGGATTTCTAAATGTAGACATTTATATTTTAACAAGTTATAATTAATTTTATCAATAAGTAACCATCTAGGTGTATAAAAATTATGAATACTGAAAAACAACATGTATATCCAATAAAGGTCGAGTTTGCTCATCTTGATGCGCAAGGTTATATAAAACCACATGGATATCAACATATTATTGGCAGAGTGGTGGATGAGCATTTGACTCATTACGCTGTGGATTTTAATTCATGTTTGGAAAAAAACTTTGGTTGGGTTGTTGTTAGCCTACATTTTGAAATAAAAAAACATGTGCAAGGTTGTGTAAATCTAAACATACGAACTTGGCATAGTGAACGTAAGCGCATTTATTTTAGGCGTGAAGTTGAAGCCTTTGATGAAAGTGGTGAGGTGGTCTTTGTTGCAACTATTTATTCAGTTTTAATGGATTTAAATGCACAAAGTGTATATCGTAAAGCTGAGCTTCCATTCACGCTTGTTGAACCAAACCCTGAGTTCAAATTGGACTCATCTCCTGTTTTTAAGGAAAAGCTTGAGTATGAAAAAAATTGCGAGCGCACAGTATTAAGAAGTTTTATTGATGCTTTTGGGCATGTTAATAATTGCCGTTATGGTGAATTTGTATTTGACGCTCTGCCAGATAAATGTGCTGATTTATCTAAACTAAGCGCTTTTAGTATTTATTTTTGTTCTGAGCTTAAGTTAAATGATGTATTTGTAATTGAAGAAAATATTCAAGAAAAAATAATTTTACATGGCTATAATAAATCAACTCAAAAAACCTCATTTTACAGTGAAATTTTGTTAAAAAATGATTAGTTTTAGAGTAAACACCTATTAAATCGAATCTAAAATATTCCTCATTCATAAATAGCCGACGCTGAAAAACAGTTAAAAATATTTTGCGGTAATAATTCTTTCGTTGTATTTGCAAACAAATTAAAAAAATGTTAATATAATGCCAACTATAAGTTAAACGATTAAGATACCAAGTTTTGACTTAAGGCTATGCAAATTTTTTAGTGTGTGAGCAACTAAACATTGGAGTTTGTTATGGCGCAGTCTAATATCAACGTAGCAGCAACTATTAGTAAAGCATCTGGGCCTATTAGTGTCATTCGTGATGGCAAAACCCTCACCCTAAATCTAGGTGATAGTGTATTTGCTACAGATACTATTAAAACAGGCAAAGAGTCTGTGGAGCTAAGCTTTATAGATGGTGCATCTTCTGTGCTTAGCCCAGAAACTACCATGACTGTGCAAGAATTTTCTGTTAATTTGGACTCCCCCTCCTTTGTGCTAAGCCTAGCCACTGGTGCCATGCGTACCATTAGTGGTGAGGTTGTTGAACAAAATCCTGATGCTTTTAAGATAGTTACTCCAAAAGCCACCGTGGGTATCCGTGGTACCACTGTGAATAGTCAGGTTAGAACTGACGGCTCTGAGGTGCATGCTGTTGAAAGTTTAAGCCAAGGTCACAATGTAACCGTAGTTGCGGCTGATGGTACCCTTATTACCATTACTGCCACTAACCAAGGCGCATTAATCGGTGCTAGTAGCGATGGCGCAGCCACCCCATACAACTTTACCCCCGCTGAAATGCAAGAATTGGTGAGATCCATTGTTAGCGGCCTTAATTTATTAGAAGTAGAAAATAGCGAAGTTGAAGGCGCTAATGATGAAGATGATGAAAGCAATTCCGACCCAGATAATAACAATAATGATGAAGAAATTGAAGAGGAAAGCGACATTAGTGTTGAGCTTGACCAAAGTTTAATTGATGCCTTAACTGATGAAAGTTTATCTTCTTTAATTACAAATCTTGAAGAATTAGGCATTGACGTAACTGGCCTTGGTCAGGATTTAACTGTGGACCATGGCCTTGATGCTAATAATAATGACAATAACGGCATTGGTGCAGCTAGTGCTAGTGATGGCGGTTCAGGGGCAACATATGAAGACAATTTGCTTGTTGTAAACGCAGCAAATAATGGCCATTTTTATGCTGATGCTGGTGTGACTTCTGGAACAGCCGTTAATCATAGAGTTATAATTGATGGTGATGTTACGGGTATTGATAATTTTATTTTCTCTGCTGATGTGGATTCATTTGATGGTACAGATGGTGATTTAGTTGCTGGTAGTGATGCAATGATTGCCAACAACATGGAAATTGGCCGCCTTGTGGGTGATGCTAATACCATTACTAACGGTAACTTTACTGCAGGTAGTGATACGCTAACTGTATCCTCTAAAACTGGGGGCAATAGCATTTATGGTGACGTTGCTGAAGTCACTGGTGGTACTATAAGTTTTGGTAATGATTCCATTGAAGTTAGTGGAAAATTTGAAACTAGTAGCATTGCTGGTGATGCTTTTACAGTTTCAGGTGCCACAATCACTAACTGGGGTGCTGATTATATAAGCATTGGTGGAGATATGACCGATGCTACAATTTATGGTGATTCTAGTAGTGATACCGCCAATGGAGCTAATGATACTATTAACATTGTTGGTAGTTTATCAGGCTCATCTTCCTTTATTCGAGGCGGCGGTGGTAAGGATGATATTAGCGTAAATACCATGAACGAAGGCAGCCTTTATGGTGATGAAGGTGGTGATAGCATCACAGTAATCACCATGAAAGCTGGTAGTATTCATGCTGATGATACTTACATTGGTAATGATACTATCAAAATCACAAATATGACTGGCGGCCTTGTTGAAGGCGATGGCGGTAATGATAGTATTATAATTAGTGGTGAGCTTAGCAAAGGTAATATTAATGGTAATAGTGGTTTAGATTATATTAACGTTGGGACTTTGTCACAAACTAGTGAAGGTTGGGGCTTAGTCTATGGTGGTGAAGATAACGATACTATTGAAATAACTACAATTAATGGCGGTAGTACGTCTGGTGATTGGGGTGATGACACAATTACAATCACCAATATGAGCGGCGGTGAGGTTGATGGTGATGCTGCTTCGGCTGATCCTGGTGGCAAAGACTCCATTACCGTAACTGGCAATATGACTGCTGGCACCATTGACGCAGGAAATGGCGTTGACACCATTAAAATTGGTGCAATGACTGCAGGAAATATTAGTGCAGGTGGTGGTAATGATGAAATTACCATAACCACATATAATGGCGGCAGCATTGACGGAGGTGATGGCACTGACACCATCAAACTCACCAATGTAAGCGGTGATTTAAACATTGCAGATACTAGTAAATTCTCAAATATTGAAAACTTTAGCTTTAAAAACCTTTCTGGTGGACATGTTCAAGGCGTAGAAACCGGCAAAGTTGTAAGCTTTGAAAATGCCACAAGTGGTCAAATTTCCATATCTGCAGGCAACATAAGGGCATATATAGAAGTTACAAATCATGTGGATAACCTCACTCTAAATACTTCTGGTGGTACTGCAGGGCTTGTTTTTGGTAGCGGTGCAGTGGATGCAAATACAAAAATTACTCTCACAGGCGATAGATCCATTGACGTTAAGGCTAGTGTCACTGGTGGTGAAGCTGGTAATGATGCCACCATATCTAGCGGAACTTTTGACAATAAAATTGTGTATACATCTGGTGCCACCGATACTGGCTTTGGTGCTGCAAATGTAATTGGCAATACCGTGTTTGAAACCAGTGCGAGCCACGGTGTGCATTTTTGGGCTACTACCTTTGGCGGTGATGCTAAGGTTACAGGGGGTAGAGGTAATGATTTTATACAAGCACTGGACAGCTTAACAGGCAATGCAATCCTTAGCGGTGGTGATGGTAATGACAGTATTACCATAAATAAAATGAGCGGCGGCATTGTGAAGGGTGGTATGGGTAACGATGTCATCAATATAACTGGCTTCAATAAGGGGAGCATTGATGCTGGCGTAGGCGTTAATGATATTACTGTTACTCTGGCCAATACAGAGGAAAATACTGCTAACACGCCAAAAATTGATGCTGGAGCAGGAAATAATAATATTATTATAACTGCTGGTGAAGATACTGTTGGAACTGCTAATATGCAATCCATTGTGCTAAAGGATTTTACCCTTAAGCAAGATACTCTTAAATTTGCAAATTCCCCCGTATTTGATGAAACTACCGCTGTTTTTAAATCGTTCGACGGAACCAGCGGGTCAGATTCCGTTGCCTTTAGTGACGCTCTTGCTGGAGCTCATGGAGATGTGTTTTATTATACCTTTGGAGATAAAACACTTCAAATTATCCTTGAAGGTGGAGGGGTTGCTGGTACTACCATTTTTGAAATAACATCAGGTACTGATAGTTTCTTTGCTGGGGATGGTTCGCAACATATTACCCTTAAGTCTAACATCCTAAGCACTGGAGATAATGTTTATGGTGACCAAGTTAGCATAAACAATGGTACTAATAACTACACAGCTGGAAGTGATACTATCATTGCCTCAGCTTTGGCTGTAACCTCGAATGACGGAAATATTTTTGGTGATGTTGGCTTTGTAGAATCTGGTGTTACAGGCTTTACTGCTGGGGCTGATAGTATTAATGTGAGTTGGATTGATGGCGGCGCAATTTATGGAGATTTGCAAACAACCAACGGTGCAAGCATAACCTATGGCAGTGATACTATTAGCGTAGCACAGATTTCTTCTACCGCAAAAATATATGGCGATAGCGAAAGCTCTAGCGAAGGTGTGGCGGATCAAATTACCGTTAATGGCGCTATGAGCGGAGTAGATGCCCATATCTACGGTGGTGGCGGTAATGATACCATAGAAATTGTAGGAGTGATGAGCGGTGGTAGCATTTCTGGTCAAGATGGTAATGATAAAATTATATTAAATACATTAAGTGGTACTGCAACAGTTAATGGTGATGCTGGTGATGATGAGATTACAATCAGCACACTTACTGCCGGCACCATTAACCTTGGAGCTGGTGAAAATGTGCTTAGAATAGGCAGTGATGCTGGCGGTAGCATGACTGACGGAACCATCACTGGCGGCGCTGAAAAGGACGAAATATTCATCACCAACATGGCTAAAGGTATAATTAACCTTGGGGCTGGTGAAAATGTAGTTGAGCTTAGTGGAATTACCAGTTCAGTGGCAAACGATATACAAATCCATACTGGTAGTGAAAAAGATACCATAAAAATTGAAGGTGACAGTGGAACAAAGGTTACTCTCTATGGCTTTGACTTTACTGATGAAGATAATCTAAGCATTAATGGAGATAGTAAAGACAGCGAAGAAATAGTTAACCTTGACGGTGGTGGGAGCAGCACTTTAGGGGCTGCCGTAACTAGTGGAGCAACTGTCATTTTTGACGGCATCTTGGTGACGTTTAGTAGTTAAATATATTATCTATGTACGTTCAAAAAAAGCCCCTTAGTCCGAAAACTAAGGGGCTTTTT
>CAYJCI010000055.1:0-12120 GCA_964368595.1 uncultured Desulfovibrionaceae bacterium | reverse complement strand
TTTTATTTATCCAAGGCGAGAATGGCAAGTGCATTAATCACACTTGCAACCAATGGCGAGCCGCCCTTTCTGCCCTTCAAGCTTAGATGTAAATAAGGGCTTTGTATTAATAATTCTTTAGATTCAGCAGCATTAACAAAACCCACAGGCATTCCAATAATTAAAGCTGGTGGCGCTGTATCATTATCCAATAATTCTAGCAAAGTAAGTAAAGCTGTTGGTGCATTGCCAATGGCTACAATATTGCCAGCGAGCTTTTCTGCAATGTTTAGCATGCCAGCCTTAGACCTAGTGTAGCCATGTTGTTTGGCAAAAGATTCAATATTATCGCCAGTTAAAATACATTGAGTTTTAACATTTAAGGGGTCAAGCCTGCGCGGCACCATACCACAGCGGGCCATCTCTGTATCAGTAAAAATAGTACAGCCATTACGCAAAGCCTCAATGCCAGCTTGCATAGCTTTTTCTGATAATACAATATCATGCACAATATTTATATCCCCAGTGGTGTGAATCATGCGCCTTGCAATTTGCCACAACTTACCCTCAAAAGGACGTGGTGTTGCTATTTCTTCATCAATAATGGCAAATGAGCGTGCCTCTATATCATTGGGGCTGGTGGCTTTGTCTAATTTTATCATATTATCCTGCGTTTAAATCAAATATATTAGCAAGTAGCTTGCGTGAGCCTTCTGGGTAGAGGTGTACCCACGAGGCCATGATATTATCTTTAATTATTCCTTCTGCTTCTTGTTTTCTAATTGGCAAGCCCTGTCTGTCATACACAGTCCACAATGCTGACAAATGGGAATGGGCCTTGCTATGCGCGTAGTGGAATTCGTGCCCTCTGCCTCTTTGTTTATTGAGGCATACTTCTCTGTATCCCAAGGCAGCCTTTTCCTCACCCATGCTGGCAGAAATTGGCAAGATATTACATAGTTGATGTGTTTTTCCAGCATATTCAATGTCCTTCATTAAATATATATAACCGCCACATTCAGCATAGATGCGGCCTTTGTTATTTGCAAAGTTACGCATTGCATTTAACATTTGGTTATTCTTTGAAAGTTTTTCGGCAAATAATTCAGGATAGCCGCCAGGTAAATAAATAGCTGTACAATCTTCAGGCAATTCGTGGTCATTTAATGGTGAAAAATAAACACACTCTGCGCCCATTTCTTCTAAAACTTCTGCCATATCTGGGTACAAAAAGCAAAATGCTTCATCGTGGGCAATGGCAATACGCCGCTTATGGCTTGTGTTTGAAATTGATTGTATTGGTGTAGCGGGTATTGTGGTTACACAGCGTTTAAGCAATTCATCAATATTAACATGGGCTTCAAGCCATTCAATCATGGCATTTAATGTGCTTTCATCCCACACTTGCTCATGCCCCATGTGCAAGCCTAAATGCCTTGATTTAAGCTCAACATGCCCCTTTCTGGGTAAAAATCCAAGTATGGGGGGCGCTTTTGGGCCAAGATGCTCGGCAAAGGCCTCTTTCAGCATGGAAATGTGGGCAGGGCTACCCACATGAGTGCAAATTATGCCAGCAAAATTCAGATTTTCATTAAGGTTTGTAAAACCCTTGGCAATGGCAACGGCAGATTGCCCCATGCCACGTACATCAACTACCAGTAAAATAGGCATGTTAAATAATTCTGCCACATGAGCAGAGGAACCAGGCCCCCCAACTCCATGCGCTCCGTCAAAAAGGCCCATAACGCCTTCTGCCAGAAGCATTTGAGCATTATTTTGCAAAGCATAGTGGCACATGCGTGCATAAACACGCTTAATGCCGTCATCCCCACCCATCCAAGCATCAAGGTTATAGGACGGCGTATTAGTAATGGCGCTATGTTGGCTTGGATCTATGAAATCCGGACCCACTTTGCAAGGTTGAACCGTAACACCACGCTTTTTTAAGGCAGCAAGCAGTGCAAGAGTTAGGCTTGTTTTGCCTGAGCCACTCTTAGTTCCAGCTATTAACAGGCTATATTGCATGCAGAATTATGAGCTTTCTAAGCATTTTTTAATGATGCTGGCATCATTTTCGCCAGCCTCAATACCAAGTTCAGCATGCCCACCATGGCAGATAATTTCATTGTTTTTTATTTCAATAAGCCCAGCCCCAAGCACTTTACCATAAGGCAATTGGTCTCGCATATCTTGGTGGTCAACACGACGTGGAAAAATAAAAGGAGCAGGCTGGCCTGAGAAGTCTTCCATAATTAAGTATTTCATATAAACCTCTTTTTGCTCAATGATGCTGAATATTATATTAAGACAATTATTTGTTTTTTTTACGGTTTCTTAAGTATTGCCGCACCGCATTTTGATGCTCTCGTAATGTTTTTGAAAAAGCATGCTCTCCACCATCAGTAATAGCCACAAAATATAAGAATTTATGAACTTCTGGATCTATGGCCGCACGCATTGCCGCAACCCCTGGTGAACAAATTGGCCCAGGTGGCAGACCCCTGTGTTGATATGTATTATAAGGATTTTTAGCGTCATCAAGGTGTACGCGGCGCAGATTATTATCAAAATTAGGGCCAAGGCCATAAATGATAGTTGGGTCAGCTTGCAAGGGCATTTTAATGCGCAAGCGATTGGCATATACGCCAGCCACACGGGCACGTTCATGCGCAACACCTGTTTCACGCTCCACAATGGATGCAAGAATAACTAAACGGCGCAATTCAGTAGCAGTAGGGCGTTTGCCATTTGCCCAATATTTATCCATTTTTTGCCAAAAAGTATCCACAAGGCGAGAGGCAACCACACGTGCTGATTCTAAATTTGGCTTATCATCTCTTTTTAATAAATACGTATCAGGCATGAGAAAGCCTTCAGCATTTTTAAACGGTATGGCATATTTGCGCAGAAAGTTAGGATCTGTGATGACAGTTTTAAAATCCTCAAAGCGCACAAAGCCCTGTGCTTCAAGTAATTTTCCAGTTTCCCACCAAGTAAGGCCTTCACGTATGGTTATGCGATATAATAGTGGGTCACCTTGCACAAGGTAGAGCAAAATTTTATCAGGTGTCCAGCTAGAATGCAAAGCAAAGCGACCAGCTTGAAGTTTGCTATCCATATTTTTAATGCGGGCAAGTAGGGTGAATTTAAAAGCATCTGTAATAAGGCCCTTAGCTTCTAAACTATTTGCTACCTTGGCAAATGTTGCACCAGAGGGCACATCAAATAATATCTCAACACCAGGTTCTTGGGGGGATGTGCTTAAAAATATTTTGCTTTGCCAAAAAATATAAGCACCACCCACTAGGGCGATTAGTAGTAGCAAGGAAAATATTTTTAATAAAAACTTCATGATAGCCTTTTTTCTTGTTCTGGGTCTGCAAGAAAGGATTCAAGTATGCGCACTGCCGCTTGTTGGTCAAGCACAGCTTTATGCTTATGACCTGGTAAATTGCAATTTCTAAGGTCAAGGCTTGCCTCAGCTGAGCTTAAAAATTCAGGCATAAGGTATATGGGTAGCTCGGTCCTGCGCTTTAGGCGGGCTACAAAATTGCGTATTTGCTTAGTTGTTAGGCTGTCAGTGCCATCTTCAAGCAAGGGCAGCCCAACCACTATAGCGTGTGGTAATTCAATATTAATTTGCTCAAGCAACTTTTCAAAAAACACACTTCGTTTTGATTGCGGCGGCGAATGTATGGTACACCGAGGAAAGGCCATGCTCCCACCAGTGTCTGTCACAGCAATACCAGTGCGGGTAAGCCCATAATCAATACAAAGCAGCTTCAAGCTTAAAGCCCCATTTTGCTGCGCACAATCTCCATGGTTTCATTGGCAGCTTTTATTGCTTTTTCATTGCCAGCATGGATGATATCGTGCACAAGTTGTGGGTTTTCATCAAAATAACGGCGTTTTTCTTGTAATGGATTTAAGAAGTTAGTCATATTTTCAAGAAGTATCTTTTTACAATCCACACAGCCTAGGCTTGCAGATGTACAGCCGCTACGAATTTCTGCTTGCTTATCAGCGCTTGTTAAAAGCACATGATAGGGGAATAGATTACATACATCAGGGTTGCCAGCATCACTTCTTCTAAGGCGTGCTGTATCAGTTAGCATTTTACGCATGACCTTTTCTGTAACATCATCTATGGAGTCGCGTAAGAAAATACCATTATTATAGCTCTTTGACATCTTGCGCCCATCAATACCAGGGCATTTTGCAGCAGGCGTTAGGTGAGCCTCAATCTCTTGGAATGTTTCGCCATAAAGGTGATTAAAGCGACGGCCAATTTCACGAGTCATTTCCAAATGTGGTAGTTGGTCTTGCCCAACTGGTACAAACTTTGGCAAATAAATTAATATATCAGCAGACATAAGCACAGGATAACATAAAAAGCCTGCATTGCTTAAATCTTTATGGGTAATTTCTTGTTGCTGCTCTTTATAAGTTGGACAGCGCTCAAGCCATGATACAGGTGTAATCATAGAAAATAATAAAGAAAGTTCAGCATGTGCCTTTACGGCAGACTGCCTAAATACAACACATTTTTCTGGGTCAAGGCCAGAGGCAAGCCAATCTTTAACCATTTCGGTGGAGTTGTGATTGATGCTTGATGGGTCTGCAAAATCGCTAGTAAGGGCGTGCCAATCTGCCACAAAGAAGAAGGCAGTGGTTGTGTTTTGTAGTTCTACCCAATTTTTAAGAACACCGAAGTAGTGGCCTAAATGTAGTGGCCCTGTGGGGCGCATACCTGAAACAGTGCGAAAGCTAGTACTAGACACAATAAATCCTCTTAAATTATGCTAAACCAAAAAATGTTAATAAAATATCCTTGGTACCATATACTAATGGCCCAAGTATATAACTTAAAGCGCCAGTTCCTAGTAAAAGTAAAAGGATTACAAAGCCATATCGACCTGCGCTCATATATTGCCAAGCAAGCCTTGGGGGGAGAAAATAGGCTAAAACCTTGCTACCATCAAGTGGTGGTATGGGCAGCATATTTAACCAGCATAGGCCACAATTAATAACTATACCCACCTGCAACATGATGAAGAAAAATATATATGTGGTATTTGACTCCCATTCAGATGGCGGCATAAAGCCCACAAGGACACGTAGTAATAGGGCGAAAATAACGGCCAAAGCAAGGTTAGTTAATGGGCCTGAAATGGCAACTAACATCATGTCTTTATGTGGGTTGCGTAAATTGCGTGGGTCCACAGGCACAGGCTTTGCCCAACCAAATACAAAAAGCCCGCTGATGCTTGTGAGCACAAAGACTAAAAGGCCCATGGGGTCAATGTGTGGTAATGGATTTAGGGTAAGTCTGCCATTGAGTCTTGCTGTGGGGTCGCCGCGCTTGTCTGCCACATAGCCGTGGGCTACTTCATGTAAAATAATACCAAGCATTGCAGGGATAAGGGCCACGGATACTCTTTTTAATGATAAAGCTAAATCTGCATCGAACATATTTTTACCTTTGTTTTTTTCAAAGAGCATTTTTAGCATGAACTTATATAGAAAACAAGGAAAGTATAACGCTAAGATTAGCACGGTCAAAGCATAAAAAAAGAGGGAGCCATTACAGCTCCCTCAATCTATGGGATTATGGTTTAATTATTAGATTTTGTTGGCTTTTTCGTTTTCAAGGAATTCCTTGGTCAATGCAAATACTACTGGGCTTAGTAGTACTAGACCAATTAAGTTCGGAATAGCCATACATGCATTTAATGTGTCGGACAAGAGCCATACAACATCAAGCTTAGCAACAGCACCAATTGGCACAACTAAGGTGAAGACGATGCGGAACGGCTTTAACGCTTTGTCACCAAAGAGGTAAATCATGCAACGCTCACTATATACGCACCAGCCAAGCACTGTAGTATAAGCAAATAAACAAAGAGCAATAGTTACCAAAATACCACCAACGCCAACAGGCAATACGCCGTCAAGCACTGTGTTAAAGGCTAGAGTTGTAAGAGCTGCCCCTTTAACATCACTAGCTGGATCAAGAACACCTGATGCAAGAATGGCAAAACCAGTCATGGAACAGATGATGATTGTGTCTATGAATGTACCTAGCATGGCAACAAGAGCTTGGTTCACAGGATTTTTAACTGTAGCTGTTGCGTGTGCAATAGGAGCAGAACCAAGGCCTGCTTCGTTTGAGAATACACCACGAGCAACACCAAAGCGAATGGTCATCCAAATGGATGCACCAAAGGCGGCAGATGGAGTGAATGCTTCACGAATAATTGTAGTAAAGATTTGTGGGATGATGTCAATTTTTAGTATGATTACCATCATGGAAGCAATAATGTAAAACACTGCCATGATTGGTACAACTTTACCAGCAACAGCACCAATACGTTGAACACCACCAACAAGTACAACACCAACAAGCACTAGCAACGCAACGGCTGTAATGGTTGGGTCAATACCAAAGTTAGCTTGAACAGCACCAGCAATGGAGTTGGTTTGAGTCATGTTACCAATACCAAAACCAGCAACAGCACCAAAGACGGCAAAAAGAGTGCCCAACCAGGCCCATTTTTGGCCAAGGCCGTTTTTGATGTAATACATGGGGCCACCAACTACGTTACCTTCAGGGGTAACTTCGCGGTAGCGTACGGCAAGTAGTGCCTCAGAAAATTTAGTTGCCATACCAAGCATGGCTGTGCACCACATCCAGAAGATGGCGCCAGGGCCACCAGCATAAATAGCTGTGGCAACACCTACAATATTACCTGTACCTACTGTAGCGGCAAGTGCGGTCATAAGTGCATGGAAAGGAGAAAGCTCACCATCAACACCGTCTTTTGCTTTTCTACCAGCCCAAAGTTTTCTAAAGCCTTGTGGGATTCTGATAAAAGTCAAAAAACGAAGCCCAAGAGTTAAAAACAAGCCTGTACCAAGTAATAGTACAAGCATAACAGGGCCCCATACAAAGCTGTTAATTGGATTTAGTAAATTTGTTATCATTGTTGCTAAGGCATCCATAACTCCGCACTCCTCACTGCGTAAAAGGTTACTGTAATACGTTATTAAAAAAATAACTGACCCAATAATACACGATTATGAAAAAATAACAATGAGTTTTTTCGCAAATTTATGATTTTGTAGTATATTGTATACATATTTCTATAGGTAAATATTGAATATTTAAGATAAAATTTTTTAATTGCGAGTAAGTAAATATGCATTAAGTTTAACATGCAAAATAGCAAAAAAAAACGGCAATGCATAATGAGCATCGCCGTTTTTTATGTAATATCTTAATCAGTTATGGTTTAACTGTTAAGGTGTAAGCTTCATCTAGCTTTAAGTATTTTTGAGCAATTTTACGCAAGTCCTCTGGTGTTAACTCTTGAGCTTTAGCAATACTTTTTTGCTTAAAGTCAAGCTCACGGCCTAAAATGGTGAGTATAGCAGCCTCAGAGCTACGGCTACCAAGACTTTGGCGTTCACGGTAGTAATCGCCTTCCATTAAGTTTTTAGCGCCTTGTACAGTTTCCTCAGGTAGTGGATTTGCTTGTATATCTGCAATTACACTTTCAAAACCCTTTTTAGCTGTGGCTACTTTTTCAGGCTCAGTACCTATGTAGAAGAACATGTAACCAGCCTTTGGTGAAAGGCGATTTTGTGCAGTCACTGTGTAGCCAAGGCCTTGTTTATCTCTTAGTTCAGTAAAAAGTAGTCCACTTTGGCCTGATAGTGTGTTTTGTAATAATTCAAGTGCAGTAGCATCATCATGCGCTGCTGGAACTGTTGGGAACGCCAAAATTAAATGAGCCTGATCTCTTTCTGGTAAATGCAAATCAAGGGTAGCCTTCTTGCCCCATTTGGGTATGCTTATTTCCACTGCTTTTGTCTTAGGAGTAGGCAATGATTTTGCAAAATTGATTACTTTTTCAGCATCAAAATCACCAGCAACAGCTAGTACCCAAGGTTGCTCAATTTGCTTTTTCCAAAAAGCTTCAATGTCTGCCTTGGTATATTTTTCTACATTATCTTTATCGCCCAAGGTTTTGTATGCGTAGGGGTGGCCTTCAGCATACAATAACTGCGGTAATTGCGAAAATGCAAGGCCCAGCGCCTTATCGTCACGATTGCTAATGTCAGCAAGCTGATCTGCTTTTTCGCGGTTAACTTCTTCTTCACGAAAGGTTGGTGCGTTTAAAACATCGGCAAAGACTTTGAATAAGTCATCATTAAAACGTGATGGCTCACGCATGGACAGGCCAAATACTTGTCTGCCAGCAACCGCACTAATGCTTGCCGCACGCTCTGCAAAATATTCCTCCATTTGCGGAGCATCAAAATCCTTAGTGCCTGTGGTTAAGGTGCGGGCCACAAGTGTTGCAAGGCCTTGCTTGTCTTTACTTGCAAGGCTATTGCCACCAACCATATAAAAATCAAGAGCAGTATAAGGCATGGTAGCATCTGGAATAAGTACAAGCTTGCGCCCTTCGCCAAGGTCTATAATACTTGTTTTATCGGCTTCTGCGGATTTGCTTTGCCCTTTATCAGTGTTTTTTACAGGCCAAGTTTTGTTTAATTCTACTGCAAGGTCTGGTATTTGTGCATCATTAGGGGCTAGGATGGATACATTAAATCTTTGTGGTACAAGCCAAGTATCAATGGCATCTTGTAATTGCTCTTTATTAACATCATTTAAGGCGTAGAGGATATTTTTCTCGCCTTGATCACCACCGTGGAATAACTCTAGCTGACCCTTCCATGATGCAAGGCCAGACAAAGTTTCCTTAGTCCTGTGAATGCTATCTTCCATCTGCAATTTAGTACGTGCAATATCTTTATCAGAAAAAACGCCAGTCTTTAAATTTGCAATATCATTTACAAATTCTTTCCAGAATGGTTCAACTTTATCAGCATCAAGCTGAATGCTAAAATAAAACATGCCCACACGCTCAAAGCTAAAATTGCCAACAAAAATATCATCAACTAGCTGTTTTTCATATTTATATTTTTTATAGAGGTATGAGGTTGCATCACCACCTAGTAAATGTGCTAAAATTTCAAGCGCATCAGAGCGTGTATCCATATTGCCAGGCACAGGCAAAGCCATACCTAGGTGAACTTTATTCCAAGGGCCACGCTGTGTATCAACGCTAGCATTATTCATTTCTTGAGGGTTGAAAGGATTGATAGGGCTCATATCAGAAGTGTTTTTCAAACCACCAAAAAGCTTTTGAGCTTCTGCTAAAACTTCCTTGGGTTTAACATTACCAACCACCACTAGGAGCATGTTTTGTGGTTGATAATATTTGGCAATGTAATTGCGCATGGACTCTGGGGTTACGGCTTTGATAGTTTTTTCAAAGCCAATAATTGGCCATTCGTAACTTGTGCCTTTAAGGGCATTTTTTTGTAATTCTTTGAAAACTCTTGAGCCTGGATTGTCCAAACTACGTTGCAATTCAGCTAAAACTACCTTTTTCTCAGATTCAAGCTCCTTGGCATCAAGGGTTGGGTTAAAAGCCATGTCATTAACCACATCAAGACCCAAGGCCCAATGTTTTGATGGCAGGTCAGTTAAGTATACTGTGTAATCAAAGCTAGTTGCGGCATTTAGATAGCCGCCAGCGGCTTCAATATCACCAGCAACAGCACCTAGAGGGCGCTTATTTGTGCCCTTAAATACCATATGCTCAAGTACGTGGCTTATGCCAGCTTCCTCCACAGTTTCATAAGAGGAGCCTGCTCGAACATATAAACGTGTGGACACAAGCGGGAAACGTTCATCCGGTAATATATATACTGTAAGCCCGTTTTTTAGTTTAGTAATTTGAGCCTTATCTGTTGGCATGTTAATCTTTTCAATTTCTTTTTTATTAATGTCACTGGCGGCAAATGCATCTTGCGCAAAAGGGCTAAACATGAAAACTCCAATGGCTGTTAGTGTTGAAAGTATTTTTAACATTAAGTTCCTCACAAAAGTAAAATAGGGTACTTCCCATTAATATATTTTTACCTAGTTGTTATAAGTTAAGCAATTGCTTCCATTTTTCTAAATTACTATTTAAGTAGAAAAAATGCTCGTTAAATGGTAAGATTTGATCAGCTTCCAAAGCATTTTGCACATCTTTACAAGTATACACATATTTTAATCCGTCAATACCCTGTGCAGGACAAAAGTCAAAGCCATGGCCTTCATTTTGTATAATTAAAGGAATGCCTGCATATAAGGCCTCCAAGATAACAGTAGTGTCATGGGCTACCCAAATGGTGATTGAATTATTTTTTGCATCATTTAACAATCCATCTATACTTTTATTTGTAATATTAAGCTGTTGGGCATTTGGTACATGTTTTTTAATGGCTTTGTTTACTGAGCAATAAGGATGCGGCTTAATAATGATTTGCCATGAATTTGTTGCATATTCTTTAAGCCATGCGGCTAATAATTGAATATGCTCATCCATGAGCTTTGGGAAAAAACTTGTAACTACAATTAGTTGCTTACTGTTTGTATTGCATTGTGTTTTGTTTTGTGTAGCCATTGTCGCATATTTGGCTAAATAAACATAACGCAAGGCTTCAACCTTTAGTAAAAGATGCTCAGGAACTTTGCCTGCAAGCAGGGCATTATAGGCAGCTTCACCATTAACAAGTATTTTATGCGGTAAAAAATCTTTAGTAATTACAGAATGATAAAATTTAGGGCTGTCAAAGTAACGAAAGTCAGCCTGACGCACTACGGAATGTTGCGCACCGTATACTTTACCACAATTATTATGTTTTATGGCCTCAGTTAGCATTTTTTCCCAAGGGCAATTTTCTAAAGGGAATAAAGTCCATTCTTGAACACCAGCCCAAGCAACATAGCTAAGCATAGCGCGACGTTGCAAACAACGTTCAAGGCATAACCAAGATTGAAATGACTTGGCATAATAAATTCTTAGATAGGCCCAAATATTCATGCTACCAAGCATGAAATGTGGCTGTATGCTTTTGCTAAGCTTGTAACTTGTAAAGCAAATATTAACATAGCGGAGCAGGGCTTGCCATATATCAGCAAAGGACAAAAATTCCTCCGCAAAGTGAAAAGATGAACCATCTATTTTATTATTAAACTGCGTAATGTTTTTAATTGCTTGCTTGAAAGTAGTGGTGGGTGAATTAATACGAATAAATAGCCAATTAATGCTTTTTTGTGCGTTGGTTATGGTTTTTTGCAGGCTTTGCCAATAGGGAGAGCTAAATTCATCATTATTTAATTTATCCGCTTGCTCAGTGGGGTAGTATGCCACCATGGTAACGCAAGGTTTTGAGGGGCGTATTTGTTTATTATATTTAATTGGTAAGCGAATAAATAAAAGCCAATGCATAAAACGCAACTTTGTCACGCAAACTTGAAAAAGCACATTGCATTTTAACTTTTGAACAATTTTTTTAAGCGTAACTTCGCATAAATTTTTAGCCGAAATTTTAGGATTTGCATGGCTAAAGACTATGTTTTTTTGTGAACAAAACTGCTTTATGCTTTGATGTAATTCATTATTCGCATTGTGTAATACAATTTCTACTTTATGTTGTTCTAAACCGTTTAGCATGTGTTCAAAGCTAAGTAGTTTTAATACTTCATAAAGCTCTGGAATGAGTAAGGGGTGCTTTTCAAATAGTGAGGAGCACCACCACATGGAGAGCCTGTCATTGGCATAAAACCATTTATATAGGGACTTTCCATGAATAATTCTTTCACCAATATTATGTATAAACTCCACTAATTCTTGGCGTAGATTGATGAGATTGTCTTTACAATATTTTGGTACGCTGTGTTCATTGTGGGTATTTTCTACTTTGTCCCACCAAAAAATGCTGCTATTTACATCAATATTTTGAGGCTTATCTTGACCGCAAATAATGTGAATTTTATGCATTTTGCACCATTTTGGTATGCTTCATAAGCAAATTATGGAAATTTTAACCAGAGGATGTGACTTTGCGTACTAAAATTTCGTCATTGGTGTAGATGCGGCGGTCTGGGGTTAATAGCTCGCCATCTCGGGCAACTAAGGCAGTTTCTTCACGCATATTAAAATAGGCTAATAGCTGACGGGCTGTTTTTTGGCGTGGTATTTCAAGTCTTTTATCTTCTGGCTGTAATAGCACCTT
>CAYJCI010000054.1:0-12172 GCA_964368595.1 uncultured Desulfovibrionaceae bacterium | reverse complement strand
TGAAAAATGTTACCTTCCTAGCTCCAGGGTATGTTGCTGAAGCTGCTGGTAATGTTGACGCCATAGCCGCTGACGGCTTTGATCAATTCTATTTTGATGGCCTAACTATTGATGGTGTAAAGGTAGGCATTGATGCTGAAGGTAACATCGACACAAGCGAAACCCTAAGCCTTGGTGGTAAAGAGCTTACTCTTACTCTTGATCCTGCAACCAACACCTTAGTTGGTTCAACAGAAGGTAATGATCAATTCTCCATCACTCTTAATCAAGAAACTGGTGAATGGAAAATGATTCAAAATGAGTCATTTACTGAAGATTTGACCCTAAGTGTTGGTGGTAAAGATGTTGACGGTAGCTCAGCTACTATCGATATAGACATTACACCTTCTGGTAGTGACAATACAATTTCTGGCACAGATAGTGTTGATAATATTGACGGTGGTGTTGCTGATGACGTCCTTATGGGCCTTGCTGGTGATGACACCCTTAATGGCGAAAGTGGCGATGACCTACTTTATGGCGGCAGCGGTGATGACAGCCTCTTTGGTGGTGTTGGCGATGACGCACTATTTGGTGGTTCTGGCGCTGACAGTCTTTACGGCGGAGAAGGTAGCGACGTAATTGAATTTGATATATCTGATGTATTAGTTGATGGCAGTGCTGACGCTGACGGTGGCGACCTTGATATCTTGCTTGGTGGCGCAGAAGATAAGCAAAGCGTTATTAATAAAATGAATGATGGTGATATTACCAATATGGAAATGATCGTACTTGGCGACGTTGAAGGCAAAACTTCTGATGACGTGTTAGCTGAGCTTGGTCTTTCTAAGAATGCTGATGATGAAGTTGTTGTGCCTAGTGATGAGTGGACTCAACAAGGCGACAAGCAAACCATCGGTGGTAGAGAGTTTATGGAATTCACCAATGATACAGATAACACCACAATCCTTGTTGAAGCAACAAAGCTTGAAAGCGGTAACATCTAGTATTAACTAGCTATTAAATGAAGCCCTTTTGCCTGATTGGTGAAAGGGCTTTTTTTGTGGCCTGCTTTTAATGCATGCCACTAGACATTTCATGCATATTTCTGTACTGTTACAACATGCACGAAATGTCAATTGCTGAAAGTATTATGGGTATTGTTACTGAGGAAATGAAGGCCCACTCCTGCACCAAACTTTTGAAGGTGCAAGTGCGTTATGGTGCTCTATCTCAAGTTGTGCCGGACTCTTTGCAGTTTTGCTTTGAGGCTTTAACCAAGGATACAGCATATGAATCTGCCGTCCTTGAACTTGAAGAAGTGCCAATTTTATTACGCTGTGGTCAATGTGGGGAGGCTTTTACGCCCCCTGATGAAAATATATTTGTCCCTTGCCCTAAATGCTCTATGCATCTTGGCCATGAGGTTGAGCAGGGGAAGGAGCTTTACGTACAACATATAGAAGCCGAATAAGCAGTGAATTGAAAAAGGGCAATCTGCTTCGTTAGGCTCGCTTTTTACTACGGTCGAGTACCATAAGAGTACACTCCTTTCCGTAAAAAGCTTCGCCTTCCTTGTATCTTACCCTTTTCGAATTCATTGCTAAGGTTATTTTATAAAGTTTTGATAAGGAAAAGCACTTCCTTAAAGCCGACGGCAGTCGCCCGCTGTAGCGGGCCGTAGAGTGAGTAAGGCAGGCAAGTGGAATTCACTTCCACTTGCATACTATTTGCCGAATGAACGGATAAAAGAAAAAGGAAAAATATATGGAAATTTCAGTAGTACGCAATG
Source organism: uncultured Desulfovibrionaceae bacterium (assembly GCA_964368595.1). Lineage (GTDB taxonomy): Bacteria > Desulfobacterota > Desulfovibrionia > Desulfovibrionales > Desulfovibrionaceae > CAYJAD01. The sequence goes on along the minus strand of CAYJCI010000054.1, from coordinate 10,401 downwards.
TATTAGAGGCCAACGAACAAGTGGCAGCAGAATTGCGTGAAGTATTTAATAAACATAACATATTGGTTCTTAATCTTATTAGTTCGCCTGGTGCTGGTAAGACCTCTGTCCTTGAGCGCACCCTTACAGACTTGAAGGGTGAATTCACCATGGCTGTTATTGAGGGCGACCTTCAAACAGATAACGACGCGCGCAGAGTTGCTGCAACTGGTGCCAAGGCTGTGCAAATTAATACTGATGGTGGCTGTCACCTTGATAGTAAGATGATTCGCGACACCTTAGCATCCTTTGATCTTGAAAGTATAGATATTTTATTTATTGAAAACGTTGGTAACTTAGTATGCCCAGTAGAATTTGATTGTGGTGAACATGCTAAAGTTGCACTTTTAAGTGTTACTGAGGGTGACGATAAACCAGAGAAATATCCCTTGCTATTCAACTTGTCCCAAGCTATGATATTAAATAAAATTGACCTCTTACCTTACGTTGATTTTGATGTGGCTAGGGCTAGAGAGTTTTCAACCAAGCTAAATAAAGACCTACCGATTTTTGAATTATCTTGCCGCAATGGCGAAGGTTTAGATGCTTGGTATGATTGGCTTAGAAATGCCAGAAAAGAAGTTCAAAAATAATTTTGCCAAATAGAGCAAGATTTACAACAATCTTGTTTGATTAATAACAAGGCCTTAAAAGAGTTTGTGCATAATAATCTGGCTTTTATTAATTTAAGTTAATAAATTGGTAAGGTTATTATGCTAAACTAATGTTTAGGTAGAGAGTAGTAAAACAGAACTATTAATAAAGCTTGCTTTTATGAATAGTTTGTGTACTATTAGGAAAGGTTATCAACAATCTTTTTTTCTTTGTTGGAGGTCATATGGATGTTGTCTTGCTATCTCGGTTACAATTTGCAGTAGCCGTATTTTTTCACTTTATCTTTGTGCCGCTTACCTTGGGCCTTTCCATCTTTATTGCATGGATGGAGACTCGCTACGTGCGCACGGGTGATGATTTTTGGAAAAAGCAAGCCCAATTCTGGGGCAAGCTTTTTGTAATTAACTTTACCCTCGGCGTAGTTACGGGCATAACCCTTGAGTTCCAGTTTGGTACTAACTGGTCACGCTACTCCGAATATGTGGGTGATATTTTTGGATCACTCTTGGCTGTTGAAGCAACTGTTGCCTTCTTCCTTGAGTCAACCTTCCTTGCTGTTTGGGTTTTTGGTTGGAGAAAGGTTAGTAAAAAAGTGCACTTATTTGCCATTTATATGGTAGCACTTGCTGGTAATATTTCTGCATTTTGGATTATTGTTGCCAACGGCTTTATGCAAAATCCCTTGGGTTATGTAATACGAAATGGTAGGGCAGAGCTTGATAACTTTATGACCGTTGTTACAAATCCGTATTCCATCGGGCAGTATTTCCATACTATTTTCTCAGCGTGGATGCTTGGTGGATTTTTCGTACTTGGTGTTTCAGCATGGCATTTAGCGCGCAAGAGTAATATTGATTTCTTTGGTCGTGCTTTCCGCATGGCCGCACCATTTACACTTGTTATGGCCTTACTTGTGGCCTTTACAGGCCATCATCAGGGTTCTATTGTGGCGAAATATCAACCAAGTAAGCTTGCAGCCATGGAAGCACTTTGGGAAAGTGGCCCCAATGCACCCATGCACCTTATTGCTTGGCCCGATGCTGAAAATGAAAAGAATGCCATTGAATTATTAAGCATTCCTGGCTTAACTTCTTGGCTATCCTTTGGTGATACTAATGCCGAAGTTAAAGGCCTAAGTGCCTTTGCAAAAGAAGATCGCCCACCATTGCTTGTCACCTTCCTATCCTTTAGAACAATGATTGGCTTTGCTGGAATATTTATTCTACTTGCCATGCTAGCTTTCTGGCAAAGGAATAGAGATGCAAGCATGAATCCGCTGCTCATGAAAGCACTGGTTTGGGCTATTCCATTGCCATATTTTGCAATTTTTGCAGGGTGGGCTGTGGCAGAAGTGGGCCGCCAGCCGTGGATTGTTTACGGCCTCATGCGCACTTCTGATGCTGTATCACCAGTTCCAGCAAGTAATGTTGCCATATCCTTAGTGGCCTTTATCGTGGTGTATTCCATGCTAGGTCTTATTGATATCTATTTATTACGCAAGTACGCTTGCAAAGGCCCTCACGCTTAGGCGTATGCTAGGAGGTTTATTATGCTAGAAACAACATGGTTTGTACTCTGGGGCCTTTTGTGGGCTGTATACTTTATACTTGATGGTTTTGATTTAGGGCTTGGCACTATTATGCCTTTCCTTAGTAAGAGTGACCAAGAAACACGCATTATTCTAAACTCCGCTGGCCCATTTTGGGATGGCAATGAAGTTTGGCTTATTACTGCTGGTGGCGTTACCTTTGCGGCCTTCCCTAAAGCTTATGCCGTAATGTTTAGTGCTCTTTATGCGCCGTTACTTATTATACTTTTTGCATTAATCTTTAGAGCGGTTTCTTTCGAATTCCGTAGTAAGGAAGACCACCCTCTATGGACCGCATTCTGGGATAAAGTGCACTTTGTATCAAACATAATTCCAACAATTTTGTTTGGTGTAGCCTTTGCTAACTTGTTCATGGGCATACCTATTGACCAGGATGGCGTATATCACGGCAACCTATTGATGTTATTAAACCCATACGGCATTGCTGGTGGCGTATTATTCCTTTGCATGTTCAGCATGCATGGTGCCCTTTGGCTTGCCATTAAAGCAGAAGAGCCGCTACAATCAAGAGCTATAAGCACTGCAATGCTACTGTGGCCTGCTGTTTTGGTTATGATTCTAGTATTCCTTGGTATGACCACTGTGTACACAAAGCTATTTGACAATTATTTAGCAATGCCATTCTTATTTATTGCACCAATTGTTGCAGTTTTAGGACTCTTGGGCGTAATAGTTATGTTAAAAGCAGGCAAATTAGTATTTGCTTGGGCGGCTAGTGGCGTATTTATCCTTGGTGTTACCTTCTTTGGCGTGCTTGGTATGTACCCAGGCATTGTTATGTCAAGCCTAAACCCAGAATGGAGTGTGACAGCGTTTAATGCAGCCTCAAGCCCACTCACGCTGAAAATCATGCTTGGTGTTGCTCTTGTCTGTGTACCTATCGTGCTTGCCTATCAAGCATGGATGTATGTGGTCTTTGGTGGTAAGGTTACCCAAGAAGACTTGGATGACGAACACGCATATTAATTGTAAATAAATCATTAATCAAAAGCCAAGTCGTATTTTGCAACTTGGCTTTTTTTGTGATTATTGTAGTCGACGCTGAAAAATAGTTAAAACCACTAAAATAATAATATTTTAATCAAAATATTCTAATAAAATTGCCAGAAAAAAGGGTGTGTAGCATACTTTTTTAGCGATTTTATGACGCAAAAAAATGGTTTTTCAAGCGGCGGCTAACACAATTTGAGCAAAGCTCAAATTGTGCGCCACGAAAAACAAACTTAGAGAATACTTCCCTGCCATTTCTTTAGGCCATTTTTCGAAAGGGCAAGGCAAAACTTGTAGCCCATGACCTCACAGAAGCCTAACCATACAGTTATTATGGATGGCAGAAGGCTGGGACGACTATTGCTACTGATAAGAGCAAGATAAGAAAACCCTCAAAAAATCAATGCACTTATGAAAGACATGAAACGCAGTCTTTTTGAGGGCATAGGAAAGCCCAAAGCTCGCAAAGCAAATCTAAGCGGCTACTGGAGTGGACGCATCGATGAAGCAAATCACATTGTTTATGGCGTAAAAGATGAAGCCCTTATCATAATTTCTTGCAAAGGGCATTATGATTGATAATATTAAATATCATCTCAATGTGCTATATTTTGTGTGTAAAAAAAGATAAACGTCATCAGCTCAGCCCATAGTTGGAGCGTTTTGCGCCACACCACATACAAGAACCAATGCAGAAACTACACCAGAACTGGTAGCAGAACCAGTACCGAACGCTCAGCCCACAGCAACACAGCCATAAATCAAAAAAACGGAAACAGAGCATAAACACTGTTCCGCTTTTTTGTAAGAATATTGTAAACTACCTGTCTAAAACATAAAGGAAACTTGAAATACTACCCGCCAATCTTCTGGCTTTGCGTTAAGTACTGTTTGCATGGGTTTTGCCACAAAAATAGATGCATTAAAGTCAGGGAGTTTTTCAGGAGTTCCCCAAAAATTTACACCTACACCATAGGAAGAAAGGTCAAGCCATTCAGGTTCTAAATCTTCTACGGGGAGAAAGCGTGTTGTACCCCAATCCACAAAGGCAAAGGGTTGAACACCCAAATAATCATTTATCATATATGTATAGCGAAGCTCCGCCGCTGCGGCTACACCTTGGTCTCCGCTAAGCATGCCGCTGTCATAGCCACGCCCAAATTGTGTTCCACCAAGGGAGAATTGGTCATATGAAAAAAGCGGCTTATCTGCTGTTTGCCCCATACCTGAAACATAGAGGCTAAAATTGTCAAAAAGTTGTTGATTACGGGACACAAAGAGGGAAAATTTATTAAAACCTGGCGCGGCACTGGGCCTTGAAGAACCAACTTCCTCATTACTGGCACCTGCCACATCAAGACCATGACTATAATCAAGTATAACTTGGTTTACACCGCCCCAAGTGTCCGACGCATCAAAGGCTAATGACAGGGTCATGTTACGAGTTTTGTCTTCTGTATGGATAGAATCGCTTAGCATGGAAGTGCTATCACGATGATTATAGAACAGGCTGGCATTCAGGTTCATATCGCGCGAACGCATAATGGGATATGAAAGTCCAAAGGAATAATACTTACTTGAGGTTTCATAATCAAAAAGGCGTGCAAATTCTGTATCGGGCTTAGGGCTATAGCTTTGGCCGTAATTGCCTGAAAAAGTTAAGCCTATGGGCAAGCGATAAGAAAGCCCAGCCTGCCAGTAGTGATATTCATCAAAGGTTGAAGCTTGCCCATAAGCCAAATTAGCTTGTAAGCCAATGATGGGAAATGAACTTGCCGTAAGTCCTGCATTAAACATGATAGGTCCAGAGGATTCAGACCCCGTATTATTCACACCCACATTGCCGCTAATAATTTTTCGGCCTACGTCCACCACTAGGGTTGAAGCACCTGTAGCCTCGTTTGCTGGTTGAAATGATGTAGCAATCTCAAGCCCTGGCACGTCCTGCATAAGCAACATAAGGCTTTCAAATTTATTATGGTTAAGCGGTTTCATGGCAAGAACCTTACTTGCTGTGCCGGAGAAATAGCTCTTAAATTGTTCTACAAATTTGGCATCGCCCTTGTATTCTATGCCTGCCACATAGCCCTCAATGGCCTGCAAACGCACAACAGCACCTTGCAAATCTGCATCTTGAGGCGGCAAGATGACGCGGCTTAATATGTGTCCTGCCTCACGGTACATACGCGTCATATCCTCGACAATGGAGAGCATGCGATTAAAGGTGATGCTTTGCCCCAGAAGTGCCGCATGGGGTGCAATCAACTCTTGGTCTGTGAAGACAGTATTGCCCTCAATTTCAATGCCTTTTAACACAAATTCCTGACTTGTGTCCTTACTTGAATCTTGTTCTTTCTTCTCTTCCAAAACTGGCTTTGGCTGTGCTTGTGGTGCTGGTCGCTCCTGCCTTTGCCTATCTAGCACATCAACAGAAGTTGGAGGCCTTTGTGCGGCATGGGCTGTTGCAGTAAGAAAGGCGAATAACAATATGAGAGATAGCATTTTTTTCATGGAATATACCTTGCGTTTATTTATACAATTTGATTATAAATTTCATTATTTATGACTACTATTAAAGGCTTATGTAAACTAATCAATCCAATTAATGCGCTTCCTTTCACCTTTTTTGTAGGCGTCGTCGTGAATTAGCTCTTTAATTAGTAAATCTGTACCTAGAAGTCCTCCATGAGACTCTACATATGGAAGGTTTTCTTCTTTACAAATATCTCGTAAGGCTTGTTCATAAACATGCATATGTGCGTAAGGATCTTTATCATCAAGCATAACTGAATGTAATTTCATCACTTTTAGGAAAAACTGCACATTAGCCTTTCCGGTGCCATCATCATAGCTCAGACCTCTACTTTCCATTGCATCTTTCATATGCTCAGTTCTCCATAATATTTCCATATTAGGCATAGGCATATTGTATTTATCGTAGTCATTAGCTACGGACATCAAATTAGGTGCATGGAATAGCAAGTAAGCATAGGCACCTGTATCTCGGCCTAAATAGAATTGAGTATTTTGTTCCTCAGATGTCATCCGCCTACCGTCTTTTCCGCCAAAATGACCAAGTTCAGAAAGATCAACCTCACCCATTATCCATGGGAAAACTCTTGTCACTACTTGAGGCGGAATATAATCAGGTGGCAAGTCTATTTGTACTGATTGCCCTGCATAGAATGCTGCTTTTACATCGGCTACCAACTCCCAAACATAATAGCCGCGATAATCTCGATCATTTAATGACCTATTACCATGAAAGTTTTGATATATCAGATTCTTTGCTGTTTGGTCTGGAGTTAAAAGCAGGGCGTGCCTATCACTGTCTGAAAGACCTTCCATGTTAAGCACCAAGTCGAAATAATAGCCTGAAACGTCAAGTCTTTTCAATTCTGCAGACACCATTTCTGAAAATACGCCTATCATCGCATCAAGTTGCTTAGAGTTTAAGTTTAAAACATTTTTGAGTTGCTCATCGGAAAAACCAAAGTATAAATACTTAATCAATCCATCTATTTGTTCTTGAGGTAAAAGTAGTAATTTCCTAATATTAGACACAGCAAGTGCAGTGTCTAACGGTTGTGCCATGATAATGGCAAACTGCGTGGGGGTAAGGCTGAGAAGAGAACGCATAGCATCTGGCGTAAAACTCAAAGCCAGAGCTTTAACTTTATTTTTTTGATGTTCGGGTAGACTTGAGAAAAATTCTAAGTTTTCATTTGTTAGTCGGCTGAAAGCTTGGATTTCTGAAGGTGTAAGAGTAAGTAAAAGCTCAAAGTGAGATTGCAAAAGATTCATTAAACTTTCTGAATTAGTAAATTGTGACAAAAGCAATAAGGCCTGCTTGTCAACACTTAGTGACAGAAAATCGTTGAGTGTTTCCTGCGGTAAATCAATTAAAGCTATGAGTTGTTCTCTTGGCAAATTTAGTAAGGCATGGAAGTATTCATCTGATAAGTTCAGTAAGGTGGTAAGTTGTTCTTCTGATAAGACAACTAAAAAGGCAAGATCTTCGTCTGATGCACTAAGCAAGCGTGCAAGCTGTTCACCTGAACTTGCAGCCGCAAGAATTTTCTCTCTATCAGGCGGCAATAAACTCAAGAGGCGTATTATTTGCTCATATGTAAGATGTCGTAAAAATTCTAAATAATCACTGCGCAATGACAATAATATTTGTAATTGCAGAGGAGATAATCTCAAAATCAACTCTTGTAAAAAAGACAAGTGGTTGTTTTGCATTTCTTTGTCATTGGATACAACTGCGTTGATAATTTCTTGTGTATCTTCGCCCAAATTATTTTGATTTAAGTCTTGTAAATACTTGATCACCACACTGGGGTCAAAACCTAAGGGCGTGGCAGGGGATTTAGCATTTAAAGTAATACCTGGAGTTGCAATGCTATTGTTTTGACCACTAACTGAACCTTGCAAGTTAATGCTATTGGCGTATATGCCAAATTTATCTACAAGTACAGAAACTCCACTCGATGTTTGTAACCTACCAGCTTGTAAGGCGTGCCCTGCTTTATCTTGTGAATCTCCAGATAAAGTAAGGCCACCAAATCCATCAATATTTATAGTAACATCATCATTAGCCTTTATCGCACCATTGATGACCATATCACTATTTAAGTATATATCAAAAGTTTTATCTGCTGCCAGAAGATGGAGTTCGGTATTGTCTGCCATGTTGACAATACCCTGTAGCTCAAACATTGTTGCTGCTGGTGATGTTGATTCAGTGATAAACATTTTACTACGACCAGTCATTGTGACACTAGGCAGGTTAAGCATTGGGGCATTTAAGTATACAGATGCATTATTATCTAAGGAAATATTATTTGTGGCATTTAAATCTAAAAAACTTGTGCTATTGCCTATGGATCTATTTATTTCAATATTTGTCGCATTGAGTGTGAGTATACTTGAGGTACTCCAATGTATATCCCAATCTACGGTAATAGTATTATTAGCATGTAAAGTAACATCTCCTGTTCGCAAAGCCGCTTCAATAATATTAGCATCTATACTTGTATTTCCACCTGCTGCGTTAGCAGCCCCTACGCTTGCACTTGCACCATTCCTTGCCACAACTTCAAGATTATCAGGGTCAAGTAACCACAAGCCACTTGCTTTAACGTCAATATTTTCATCAACGCCCAAGTATTTCCCCGAAGTTTCAAGGTATTTAGCAAGCCAAGTGCCATTAACTACTGTTTGTCCATCGCTCCAAGCTATGGCTGTACCGTCTTCGCCTGCGTCGATTTTGCTTTTTTCATCTACGGTTAATTTTTGGGTAGAGGCAAGGCTTGGGGCATCCTTAAAGCGGCCCTTGTAGCCGTGGCGTTGTTCATCGGTCACGCCACCAAGATTTTGCCCACCTTGAAATTCACCGCCAAGGCGCACAAGACCGCCTTTTTTTCCACTAGCTACAATGCTAGCATTTTCAACTTCTGTTTCTTGCTTACCGCTAATGTCAATGCGACCACCAGCACTTAGGCCCTTGGCTTCAACAGTACCGCTGATTGTAGCTTTATTTTCTGCAATCATAGTCACAGAGCCGCCATCTGCCACAGAGGAAGATGCCGAGGCCGTGCCGCTGTGTGCAATATTGCCACTAGCCCCAAAAATAATTTTCCCACCGCTTGCCGTGGCAGAGTTTGCCATGACAACGCCAGTATTATTGACGGAATTGGTAACAATATGGTCAAGTTGGGCTGCTGTCATTACAACTATGCCGCCTTCGGTCTTGATTTCGCCACTATTTTCAACGCCAACTTGCTCACCCTCAAGGGTATAAAGGCTATCTACAGCCTTATCATCCACAGCAAAGCGAATTAAATCATCACCATGTAAGTCAAGCACAAAGGTTTCACCACTGCCAAGCACCACCTTGGCAAGCTTGCCAGCAATGACGCCCTCATTGCGCACTGTCGGAGCAACAAGCACAGCAAAGCCTGCATCTGCAACACTAATTGTACCTTGGTTAATAACTTGTGCACCGGCCTTGCCAGCTTGGTCAAATTTATAATTACCTGCCATGAAATTAGCATCTTTAATATCACGTGTGGTTGCCACAAATCCACCAGCTTCAATGCGTGCACCCTTATGAATAAAAATACCATTAGGGTTTACCAAGAATATGTTACCGTTGGACTTTAATAAACCTGCAAGCTGACTGCTGCCCTTGCCTATAACACGATGCAAGGCCGCAGCTTGAGCTGAGGGCATATTGTGAATAAAGGCTTCTTTTTGCGCAATACTAAAACTATTCCAATTAATTATAGCTTTATTAGTGCTCTGATTCACTGTCATAGTATTGCCGCTTTGACTAATACTAGCTTGGCCTGCCACGACATTACCACCTTCAGGCAATGCGTGAGCCGTTGTAGAAGTTAGGCCAGGAGTAACTAGGGCGATAAATAAAGCTAATGCCAAGAATTTCTTTCGCTGTAAACGGGCAAGCCTGCGAGCATGTTTGCGTATGCGACTTGATGTCTTGCTGTAATGCTCAATGTCCTTGAGTATCTGCTTCAAATTCATGGCAACCTCTTATTTTAATAGATTGTAATGTATTAAGTTTTAGCGAACAAAGTTTGAAATCATGCCTTAGTTATACCGTTTCACCACTGACTGACTGTCGAGCGCGTTCAATCATTTTTCATATAATATTGTTCATTATATTAAAATTATAATGTTTTTTTAACAAACAATATCTTACGCACCCTAACGGAATAAGAGCACTCCCCATAACTTATGGATATACCCATTAAGTATATACAAAAGTAAGCTTATTATCAAAATATTTTTTAGAAAAAATTAAAAATTTTGACTCTAATCGAGCTAAATATTACATTATACTTTGCTTTTAGACGGTACTCAGAAATCAGGAATAAAGCGAGCTTTGCGAACCTTACGGATACAGAGTTTTTAAGTGAATAAATTTTGATAAGCAAAAAGGTAGTACTGGGATAGTGCAAAAGTAGGTAGCACAAAAAATAAGGGCTTACGTATTTAACGTAAACCCTTATTTGACCATTTCAAATTTCTTAAGAAAAAAACCAGTTACGAGAAAGCATAACTGGTTTTTTCTTGGTGGGCCCACCAGGACTTGAACCTGGGACCGACCGGTTATGAGCCGG
>CAYJCI010000053.1:10016-12517 GCA_964368595.1 uncultured Desulfovibrionaceae bacterium | reverse complement strand
GATAGGTACGAGTAAGCCTTTTTGTAATGGTAACAACTTGTACATTTAGCTTTTCCGCCATTTCTTGCGTGCTTGCGCCAGTTAGTGCAAGTTCAAGTACTTCTATCTCCCGCAATGTGAGCGTGCTTGCGGCATTAATACCAAGATTAAGCTTTTCTTGTAATGTTTTTAGGATATTATGCAAACGCACATCAGCCTCTGCCTTCCTTCGTAAGATAGCAAGTAGCGGCAACATCTCATGCCCAAGCTCAAGAATAGATTGTACAACAGCTTCTAGTTGTTCTTTTTCATGAATTAAATTGGCTTCAGCAGACTCAGCACTAGCATGCTGAGAATATGTAGAAAAGTACGATTGCCACGCTTCAAAATCATCAGCACTAAAGGGCATAGATATGGATGCAAGGCTATCCCCCCCATCAGAAACAGCAAGTTTTGAATGTGTAAACACATCCATACCTTCTAGCAAACCTTGTTTATTAGCTTGTGGAGGGTAAATACAAGTCGTTATTCCAAAATTTGTAAGGCTTGGTGTTTTAGTAAAATTTTTTTTCATCACAGTATCTATCCGCTTATTGGTGTTTATGGCTCAATTAGTCGTCCATTAAAAATATATTAACACTTTAATATATAGTGTTTTTTAGGTTACAAAGTTCATAATAAAATTGCCAAAAAATGAGTATAAAATGCGAATTTGCGGCAATTTTATTAGAATATTTTGATTAAAAAATGTTATCATTTTAGTAGTTTTAACTGTTTTTCAACGTCGACTAATTATTGTTGCTTACCACTATAACTTAGCATGTCATTAAATTGATGACTGCTTTTTAGCATTTGCTTTCGCATTTTAAACGTCTTAATATCCAGTAAATATTGGCAAAATTTAGCAATTAACCAAAGTAGTGGCTCCGTATAGTTTTGCATTTTTTTAACAAGCAAAAGACTATGCAAAAGCTTTGTTTGCCATCTAGGTAAGGCTAAAAAAAGATCATCCTCTAAGGAAATAATATCGTCAAAACTGCCAGGATCGCCCTGCCTTGCGCTTCTTCCATAAAGTTGCCTGTCGATGCGGGCTGAGCTGTGCATTTCTGTTAAAATTACATGCAATCCGCCCTTTTCTCGCACATTTGGCATAAGCTTAATGTCAGTGCCACGCCCTGCCATATTAGTGGCTACAGTCACAGCCTTAGTATGCCCAGCCTTGGCAACAATATCTGCTTCTTTTTCATGCTGCAAAGCATTCAGCACTTCATGGGGTACGTTTAGTTTAGTTAAAGCTTCAGATATTTTTTCTGAAGATTTAATGGATTTTGTGCCCACAAGGATTGCACGACCATTTTCATACTCATTTTGCACGTTTTGAATAATATTTAATATTTTTTCTTCTTCTGTAATATAAAAAGCTCTATTACTACGTTTGCGCAAACAGGGTTTATGGGTGGGGATACGCACAGTACTCATACGATAAAATTGTAAAAACTCTTTACGCGCCTCCCAAGCCGTGCCAGTAATTCCGCCCAATGTTTTGTATCGTAAAAAAAAGTCTTGAAAGGTAATTTGAGTTGAAGTGGAACGAGGGGGAATAACCTCCACGCCCTCCTTGGCAGAAACGGCTTGATGCAAACCATCTCTCCATTCATGGTCAGGCATAATACGCCCAGTGCCTTCATCAACAATAACAACCTTCTCTTCATGCATAACATAATGCACGTCTTGCTTAAAAAACTCTCTAGCTTCTAGTGCCTGCGTCACAAGCTCTACAGCTCGCGCGCGTTTGGCCCAAGCATTGGGTGGTAAAATACTTGCCAGAACATTTTTTTTACCAACATCAGTTAAAGTAACTTCTCTATATTGCAAATTAATCTTAAAATCCTTACCAGCCTTCATGGCGTCGGCAATTTTTGATGCGGCTAAATATTGCTCAATGCGGGGGGCATTATCTTTTGGTAGAGAAATAACAAGAGGGGTGCTACCGCCATCACATAGTACTGAGTCCGCTTCGTCCACAATGGCACAGCTTAAGCCCCTTTGCACAAGGTTTGGCAAGCCCTCCCCCATGAGGCTACGCGCAAGCACACGCTCATAGGAATTATTTTGCCCAAGGTTTATTTGATCCCTTAAAAAATCTGCTGCAGCTTCCTTGCTTGTTAAATATGTGACATCACAAGCATAGGCTCGTTTACGTGCGTCTGGCTCGTCATCTTGTGTAACTGATGCTGAAGTTAACAAACAAGCAGCATAAAACTCTTGCATTATTTCTGCGTCACGGCTTGCCAGGTAATCGTTGGATGTTACCACATGACACCCCTTGCCACGCCAAGCTGCAATAACAGACGCTATGGCAACAGTTAAGGTTTTGCCTTCGCCTGTAGCCATTTCCACAATACAATTTTGCAAAATTCCCAAGGCCCCAGCAATTTGTGTTTTGTAGGGTTTTTCTTTGCGAACCCTAAAGGCCATTTCACGAACAAGCGCCATGGCCCGTATAAGATCATTAGTATTTT
>CAYJCI010000053.1:3481-9916 GCA_964368595.1 uncultured Desulfovibrionaceae bacterium | reverse complement strand
CTAAAGGCCATTTCACGAACAAGCGCCATGGCCCGTATAAGATCATTAGTATTTTCCTTACCTAGTCTAAAAACATTACGCAAAGTAAGAATACGTTGTTTAAGCTCGCTAATAGATATCTGTGATATTTCATTTTCCAAATTAAGCACGAGCTGAGCTTGATTTAGCAAAAAATCTGTCTTGGGGGCTTGTTGAAAAAACAACCCGCAACGCACAACCAGCCAATCCCAACCAAGTGGAACACGGTGTGGCACATCTCTACCTGCAAATGAAGATTGCAATGCTAAAACATCTGCTCTTGTCATACCCAATTCCACCAAAACAATCTTATTTTATTAATAAATTTACGGAAAAGTAATACTAACCACGGCTCTGACCCTGCTACAATCTTAGCATGACCTTCCATACCAGGGCGTAACACAAGACCTTCCGGAATTTCAGTAATCTTACCCCGAACTTCAAAGCCATTTATGTTTTCAGCCACTGTGGCATAGGGGTGTATGCGCTCAACATAAAAGGAAATCTGCATATCAGGATACGCAGTCAAGGTGAATTGACCATTTACCTTCTTCTCTTCACTATCACTAGCTTTACTTTTTGCAAGTGCGCGAACAATATCAGTAATATCTTCCTCAGAAACATGCGCCACAATGCGTAAGGAAGCTGTATCAGTAATTTCAAATAACTCCTGCCCACGGCGTACAGGCTGCCCCAAGCGCGGTAGCATGTCCTCTGAAATCAGAAAACCCTCCACACTAGATTTAAGCTCCGTCATAGCCAAGCGTTGTTCGGCCCAACGTAAATTGGCCTTGGTTCGTGCAGACTCTTGTTTTGAAATAGTTGCTTCAGCGTCTTTTCCTTCCTGCAAATATTGGTGGGCTTGGCGTTCGTGTATATCCATTTCCGCCGCAAGAGCGGCTATTTCTAAATTTATTTCAGTGGAGTCAAGCCGCCCAAGAACAGAACCTTTTTTAACTTCATCACCAGGGCGTACATATACTTCAGAAAGATAGCTATCCATGGGGGCTGTATGCGTATAGGTATGCACACCCTCTATGGCCATGGAGGCAGAAACCATCAAATCCCCCCTAATAACTATCAACAAAAACAATGCAATACCTACAACACTGCTGGCTAATTTTAACATGGTTCGGCGTGGGCCAAAAATATCTTCAGAACGTATGGAAATATAGCGCCAGAGTTTTTTCAAAGGCAATTCTTCCGCCATATGCAATTGATGTAAGGAAGGGGCAAGCAAGGTGCCGATGAGCTGTATAGCATTAATTTCTTCAGGTGAAATTTCATCCCTATCCATCTGCAATAATAATACAAACTGCCCAACACTTTCATTACCAAGTGGTAGAGTTAAAATATGCTGCACACCTGAAACTACGGCAAGGTTTGCTGTAGCACGGGTAACAAGTACAGATGTATCTTCTTCCGGCGTAAGCTGCTCAGTATTTTGAGAATAAAAAATAGAGCTAGACTGCCCTGCAGCCTCTTGCATGGCTTCTTCTATCATACGCACAGAGTGTGTACCCCGTGAAAAATTTTCCATTTGGTCAATGGCTATGAGCTTAACATTGTTTTTTCGTATGATACCAAGCCCCACTCGGCGGCATTGAAAGGTGCTTGTAAGATTTGCACAAAGCGTTGTTGCAGCTTCAAAAAACCTTGTAGTGCGTTGCACTTCACTAATAGTATCAATAACCGTAAGTAAGTTACTACTTTCTAGGTGTGAAGGCTCATTTAAGCTCCCGCCAGTCTTTGGATCGCGTACTTTATCTATAAGCAAAACCGTAGTTTTTACCAATTGCAGCATGTCCACAACGCTTTGCAAGCGTATAGAGCGAGAGCCATACACAAAGGCCGCAAGATATAAACTACCACCATCAGAAGAAAATAATGGCACATAAAGCCCATATGCAGACTGCTCACCAGATTCAAGGCGAATGCATTGTATGGTATGTGTAAAAATCTGTGCAAAAGGTTTAGCCAAGGTTGCAAGCCAAGGGGAACTATCCTTTTCAACAGGTGGAGATGTGGCCACAACTCCTACATTACCTTGATGCCTAGAAAGTAAGGCCACCCCAACAGCATCGGTGCTATCACGCCCAAGATCACACATGCATTGAAATAAATCTACCTGTGACTTTGTGGTTAGCAATGCCGCAATACTCGCATTCAAGCGGTCATAAGGCTGCCTTGGGGTTACACTATTTGTTTGCTGACTCATTTAATTCCTCAAGCCTTGTTGCATCAACAACATCCTCTTTCATGCTAGTGCTCACACCTAACCCAGCAGTAATTTGAGGGAAGCGCACCCTGACCATAAGGCCAGCCGATAAATTTTGTGGATTATCCACATGAATTCCGACTTTTAGTGTGCGATTTGAAAGTACCGCAATTTTAGCAATTTGAACTATTTTTCCAGAAAATTTTGTATCATTATTGGGCTGGAAAACCTCTACTAAGTCACCAACCTTTATGTGTTGTGCTTGTTGTACTGGCAAGGATAATTCCACCAAGAGAGGATCAATAGAAACATAATGCACCGCCACGACATTTCTATCCACTGCCATGCCACGCTCAACAAGGATATCTTCAACAAATCCATCTCGAGGGGCATATAGATACATTTTATCACGCTGGGCTTGCATTTCTTTCAAGCTCAACTGTAGCTGGCGTAAGCGAAATTCTTCCTCTTCAAGCGCTAGCACGCTTAAGTCATAGCCCAATTTGGAATGCTGAAACTCCATCTCTGTGGCAGCTTTATTCTTCAAGGCACTTTGATAGCGTGTCATATCAATTTTTGCTTGGGCAATTCTTGCTTTCAACGTGCGTAGTTTAATAGTATTTTTCAGCTCTGCTTCGATTTGAGCAATGCGATTATCCTCCGCGCGTGAATCAAGATGCATGAGAGGTTCACCCTCTTTTACAGCCTGACCAGGCTTCACTGTTATGGCATAGATGTTACCCGTCATACTAAAACTCAACTTGGCATTATACATGGGGCGCGAAACCCCCTGCACCTCTAGTAATTTTTCTTGAGCAAAAAGCATACTTGGGCATGAAAGCATAAAAAATAAAAAAGCACCGAACTTGAAATAATATTTTAGCATAATCGTGTATTCCTCATTTTTATATTATATTACTATTTTGTGGTAAAAAATTGCCGTAAACGGCGTATCCATTGTATGCCAATTGCCTGCTTGCCAAAAACAATACGGACAAGCACTTTTTGCCCTGGAAACAAGTAACTTAAAGTGTTTTCTTCTGGCAATAAACGTAATTCAAAAAAATGTGTGGCTGTTAAAGTTTTGCCTTGTGGGCCTTTTATGGTAGGAATGTTGCCTCCAGCCTCAGTGGATAAGGAAGGGTGAAAGAGTTCACGCCGCCCTGCTGGTACTGGTGCAGATTCTAATTGCGCATCAAAAAGCTCCCCAGCTTCATTGCGAATGTCCATACGGTTCGAAATGCAAAATTTTGAAGATGAAATTTTTTCTGCAAACAGGCGTGCTGCGTCAAATTGATCAACCAAAACTCGCAAGCGTAGCTTATCTGGCGCGTAAATACTACCAAGCGGATCACCCTTGGCTATCCATTTACCTTGTCGATAAGTTAAATCAGGGGCTACCCAAACTCCATCCATGGGGGCTATAATAGTCTGGCGTGACGCTTGAACGTGCAAAATTTCTAATTGTCGCACATTGGACTCAAATTCAAGCCTACGCATACCAGCGGCATTGGTATCACCCCTATCATTAGCATAATCAAACTGAGCTTTTGACACAGCTACAGAAAGAGCCATACGTTCAAGCGAGGCTAGTAAGCCAGGGTTGATAATGCTAACCAAGGCTCCACCCTTGGCTATTTTCTGATCTGTAGGTAAAAAATCTGCTAATGTGCCCTCTTCTTCTGCAAAAATCCCATACTGCTCACGACTTTCAACAACACCTTCAACATAAATGGCATTCTCCACAGGTATGGCAAGTAGCAAAATAGCCATAACTCCAAGAAGCGCAAGAAAACGCGAAATGGCTTTCGTACGCATGCCCGAAAGTTCTGAACCACTAATTAAATAAATTAAGCCCTTTATGCTTGGCAAAACAAACCAAATAAAAAACAAGCCCATGGCAAGTGCTGTGCCTAAAATGGCAAAACTATCTTCAAGAATAACAAAAATACCCACAGTGATTATTATTCGGTAGATAAATGCACATGACGCATAAATTGGGTAAATAATGCGCTCATTTGTCCTACTAACAACTGTTGTTGCTTGCTGTAATCCAAGGACAATACGCTTAAAAAGATATATGCAATATGCTTGAGAGCGTTGATAAAGATTTGGCAATCCAACAAGGTCAGAAAAAGCAAAGTACCCATCAAAACGCAATAAAGGATTAATATTAAAGAAAATTGTCGTTACAGATGTTATAACAACACAGTTACGAGCTAAAAGGTGTATGGCTGTATCTTCTGCCGTATTAGCCCACAGTATAATAGCGATAAATGCGAGAAATAATTCGCAATACATGCCAGCAAGACCCACAAAGGCTCTTGCAAAACGTGATCTAATTTGCACACTACTACTTACATCTATGAAAGGCACAGGCGCAAACAAAAGCAACATAATGCCCATAGTATGAACATCACCGCGCAAGCCATCTCGTTTACTAAAATATTTACAGGCAAAAGCATGCCCACATTCATGGACAATTTTTGCTAAAATAATAACAACATAAACCCAAAGCAAATTGGAAGGAGCAAGGGTTTTACTAGCCTCAAGGCTAAATTGGTTCCAATTTATGAAAAGAGTATATAGAGAATAAAAGCCCACGAGACACCATAAGGCTATGCCATATGGGTGGAAAACAAGACCCCCTAAATGCTGATAGCGTGAAAAAAAGACATCGGGCGCCCAAAGGGGTATGCGTAAGAAAAGAAAGGATGAAAGAGTTTGGCTAACTTTTTTTAATCGCTTTTCTTGCTTGCGGCGTAAAAGCGCATCTGTATCTGCTGGTAAATTTACAGACAAAAGGCCAGCACCATGCAATCTACCCAGCAGGCCAATGATTTCACCTTGCGTTAATGCTTCGTCATCACTTTGCTGGCAAAGCTCCCAAACTTCTTGAATGGTGCGCTTGCCATCAAGCATGGTCACAAAAACATAACCACCCTTAGCTAAGCGAAAGTAAGTATTGCTATCAGGCTCACTAACGATATACCACGCAACACCCCAAAACAATTGTCTTGATATTCGAACATCCTTACGCAAACTAGGTGTAAGGTCTTCTACTTGATACCATTTATCATGGTACGTGCTGTGACGTTCGTAATCCGATTTCATAATATAAAATAGCCCTGTGCATACGCACAATAATTACTAAATAATTTAACTAGTAAAATACGCACTGCAAAAATATCAATGCAATAATGAGTAACAGTATCATCACGTTGATAAAAAATGAAAATTCAACAAAGTGCTGTATAATGATTCTGGATAATTTAGGCCCAAAAGTATAAAAACTAAGTTAAATTAAGTTCATATACAATTTGTAAAGGGCGAGGGATTGACCCCCAGAGCAATAGCTCCTGAGACTGCGTAGGGAGTGCAAAAACACTCAACATACTATTAAAGTATTAATTCAAAGTATACTCATTACTCATAATTGTCAATCTTTATTTGTATTTCATATTAGACTATTATATTATACTGCTTCTTATTTAATATATTAAGTTACACCGTATGATTTATTTTTCAAAAGACACAATTCACAAAATGCTGTTATGACTATTGGAGAATAAAGTAATAAAATATAATATATTCAAAGCTTACATTTCTTGCATTTCTACTTGACAATATAAACTATTACTATTAACGTTGTGAGATACTAAATACCCTATTCATATTCAGTGAAATTAAATTAATGCGCTGAACAGGTATTCAATTAAAGGAGTTTACATCATGAGCCAAGAAAAAGACCAACAAATTCGTCTAAATGTTAACGCAGATAAAATGAACACTTCATATGCCAATGCATTTCAAACTCACTCTACACCTGAAGAAATTCTTATTTCTTTTGGCATTAACCAAACCCTACCTTCACAGGAAGAAGGCGTTAGCGCCGATATGATTTTACAATTTACAGATCGTATTATCATGAACCACTACACAGCAAAACGCCTTACACTTTCTCTTTTACAAAGTGTGCGTGAACATGAAGAACGTTTTGGCATTATTGAACTTGATGTTTCCAAACGTTTACAAGCCAAACCTGAAGTTGACGACACCGTAAACGCAAAACAATAATTTATTTTTTGCAATCCCCTAGGGGACATTACAAAAACTTTAAGCCTTGCAAGTAATTGCAAGGCTTTTTTGTTGTTTTGGATTGCTTCTGTGACCATTACATAGGGAATACAGGAAAACAT
>CAYJCI010000053.1:0-3381 GCA_964368595.1 uncultured Desulfovibrionaceae bacterium | reverse complement strand
CTTAAAGTTCTTGATACTCACACCAGATTGGAATAATATTGTAAAATCATGTACAAACAAAATGGAAAAACAGACTAAAAGGAAAACAATTATGAAAATTGAATTCATACAAGAAGATACTACACTAATTGCCTTAATTACAGGAAGTATAAATACAATAACCGCTAGTGAGCTTGAAAGCCAGTTAGAAGCCAAAAGAGAGGGGATAAGCACCCTCATTCTTGACTTTGCGGCTGTTGATTATCTGGCGAGCGCTGGGCTTCGCACCCTTCTTGTTTCAAATAAATATATGGCAAAGCATGGAAAAATGATTATTAGAAATGTGAACGATGATATTCATGAAATTTTTGCCATAACAGGCTTTGATACAATATTAACCTTAGAATAAAAGCGCTTTATGGGAGGAATTTCTAAAAAAAGGGTACGCTTATGAAAAATATGAAAAAAAGGTATGACTTTACTGCTTTTGTAGTCATGTGTTTTATAGTGATGCTTTTTACATATGTAAACCCAAGTTTTGCCAAAGCTGAAGTTGATAAACCAAAAGTTGCCACTTACGCGCAGGATTTGGAAATTCTAGATATGGACCCTAAAGCTACTGGAAAGTCTATTATTGCAGCTAAAGATTTATATTTTAAGACTTTTACAGAGCAAGACTCCTTAGAAACTCGCGATGCTGCTTTTTTAGTCTTTGAAAAATTTTACTCAAAAATTGCCGAAAATATTTATGAAGATGAAATTTTTAGTCCACTATACTCCATTCCCTATGTTGATAAGGATCCATACTTTCTTACTGCCCAAAAAGCAGCTGAGTCATATGGCTTGCAATTAGTTCAATTAGAAGGCGATTATTATCCTGTAACAGATTCAAACTACCTTGTTAAAACTTTTGCAAAGCTTGTATCGCCAACCATTAGAGCATATCTTACTTTTATGAAAAAAAATGAGAATATAGTAGATGATGCGGCCCTTATGGTGAGCCGTGATGAGCTTAGAGAAATTATTATCTTGGGAGATACCGTTATTAAAAAATTTCCTCAAAGTGACGTAGCTTCTCTTATAAAGACAAAGATTAATCACTTATTATATTTTTATATTCTAGGAATCGACAATTCACTTGCATATGAAAGACCAAGTAAGAAAATACAGCCTGAGCTTAAAAACTCTTTGAATATATTTCTTAAAGAAAATAAAGACTCTACATATTACCCGCTTATTAAATATGTGTATGAGTATTTGCAGAAGAATAATTTTAAATATACGGATACCGTCAGGAAAGCTTTAAATAAAAAATTAAATGAAATGGAAAAATCACTTTAATCAAGCTTTCCAGCGTAAAGCCATAAGGGTAATATCGTCAGATTGCTCTGCCTCACCTACATGCTCTTTTATAGCCTCATGCACCTTGTTCACAAGGTCAGTCGAAGTACTATCAGCCTCTAATACATTGTAAAGACGAGCCAAGTTAAACTGCTCTCCCACGGAAGACATAGCTTCAGTTACTCCATCGGTGAAGAGGAATAATGTATCATCAGGCAAAAGCTGCATGTGCTTACTGGTATACGTCATATCTTCCACAACACCTAGGGCCACAGATTTTGGAACAACTAAAGGAGCTATAGGGGCAGTTTTACGAACAATAAGCGGAGCATCATGCCCAGCATTAGCATACACAAGATCACCTGTACGCATATTGAAGAACCCACAAAATAGAGTCACAAACATACATCTATCATTGTCTTCAACTAGCCTATTATTAACAAATTGTAAGATTTTTGCTGGGTCACTCTCACGTTCTGCCATGCTCTTAATTAAGGTTTGTGCCACCGCCATAAAGAGAGCTGCGGGCACGCCCTTACCAGAAACATCACCCACGGAGAAGAAAAGTAGGTCTTCATCAACAATAAAAAAGTCATACAAATCACCACCCACTTCACGGGCAGACAGTAAAGATGCAAAAATGTCAATTTCTTTACGCTCAGGAAATGGGGGGAAATTATTAGGTACAAAGCTTTCTTGAATAGAGCGTGCAATTTTTAGCTCACTCTCAATACGCTCCTTGACGGCGGTGGTGGCAGTTAAAGTAACAAGGTATGCCTTAAGATCTCTACGCATTTGCTCAAAATCTTGCGTCAATTGCCCAATTTCATCAAAGTATCGTATTTTGGGAAGTTCCGTTTCCAATTGCCCCTTGGCAATTTCTCCCGTACTTTTTGAAAGCTGGCGCAAAGGCTTTGTAGCGCCATAAGATACCATTGCTACCAAGAGCACAGTAAGCACAATACCTATAACAGCAAACGTTACCATAAAAACGGTTTGTCTGTTAAGCTCTGCAAGTAATTCCTTAGTTGGGACAAAAAGAGCAAGGCTCCAGCCACTTGCTGGAAGAGGATGGTAAAGAACTTCTACACGTTGCCCAGTGTCACTTCTTTCAAAAGAGGCAGAACCTTTTTGCCCACTGGACATTTTATGTGCCAAGTCCAAAAGTTTTGGCATATTGTTATTTTTAGCAATCTCATAAACAGAACTGCCAAATTTCAAAATAAAGTTGCTTTTTTGATGCGTTATAAAAACTCCATTACGGCTTAAAATAAAAGCCTGCCCCGTATCGTAAACCTGTATGGCATCTACAATTTGCTGAAGCCACTCAAGGCTTATGTCAGCAGTTACAACGGCAAAAAATTGTTCCTTACCCTCAGCATCTTTTTTATACACAGGTACAGAAAAAGTTGTCATCAAGGCATCACCGCCACCCTTATCAAAATAAGGTTCACTCCATTGAGCTTTACCTGTTTTTTGAGCCTGTGTGTACCAATCTTGCAACCAGTATTCATACGAATTGCTTGCAAGGTTGGATTGGTGAAGCTCGCCATTTTCTTTGAAATAGTATGGTGCATAGCGCAATGGCGCATTGGGCAATGCCCCATAAGCAAAAGATATGCTTGCGCCGTACACATTTGGTTGAGATGATACAAATGTTTCAAGTGCTTTTTCCACCTGCTCTAAACGCAACCCTCCTAAAGCTTCCTCTGTCATAAGACGCTGGGCAATATAAAGCGGCACTTGCTCAACGCTTTGTAAGATGCGTTCAATTTTCTCGGTGGCAGCAGAGGTTAAAGTACTAGCTCTTTCAAGGCTTAATTTTCGAATTCCCTGCTCTGTTTGTAAATAGCTATAAGTAAATATACATAAAAAAATGCAGGATATGGCACAAGCGAAGTAAAGACTTAGTCTAGTACTAAAAGATGTTTTTTGCATGATATGTCCTTGAAAACATCATACAAAACACAGGCAAGCTTAGCAAGCGCATTTCATTGACTAATTAGTTGATTGAAAAATATGTTTCCACGCATTTTTCAAAAAAGACACGCCCACTCCAAA
>CAYJCI010000052.1:0-12551 GCA_964368595.1 uncultured Desulfovibrionaceae bacterium | reverse complement strand
GTGGATTTAATGGTGTGGTTGATGATGTAAACTACGACAAGGGCAAGCTCAAAGTATCTGTATCAATTTTTGGGCGCCAAACTCCTGTGGAGCTGGACTTCGTTCAAGTTTCCAAGGGCTAACCCCTTGAATATTAAGGAATAAATCATGGCGAAAAAAGAGATTGCCAAAATCAAATTGCAAATTGGCGCAGGTGCTGCCAATCCTTCACCACCCGTAGGTCCAGCTCTTGGTCAGCATGGTCTAAACATTATGGGCTTTTGTAAGGAATTTAATGCACGTACCCAAGACCAAAAGGGCATGATTATACCGGTTGTTATTACCGTATATGCTGACCGCTCTTTTAGTTTTATTACTAAAACCCCACCTGCTTCTATTCTTATATTAAAAGCAGCCAAGGTTGAAAAGGGTTCTGGCGAGCCAAACCGTAATAAGGTAGGCAGTGTCAGCATGGCACAAATTGAAGAAATTGCAAAAATTAAAATGCCTGACCTTAACGCCGCTGATCTTGATGCTGCAATAAAGACCATTAGTGGTACTGCACGCAGCATGGGGATTGAAATTAAGTAATTTCCAAATTTTTGGAAGGGCCGTTAAAATCAGTTGTACTGCTAAATGCTAATGCATGAGAGCAGGAGATGTAAAACGACAAGGATAATAGAATGCCCAAACATGGCAAAAAATTTCGTGCTGCTCTTGAGGGAGTAGATTTACAACAACGCTTCACTATTGAAGAAGCTGTGGATAAGTCATTGGCAACATCATTTGCCAAATTTGATGAAACTGTTGATGTAGCTGTACGTCTTGGTGTTGATCCAAAGTACTCAGACCAAATGATTCGTGGTGCAGTAACTCTTCCAAACGGCCTTGGCAAAACTGTTCGTGTGGCTGTTTTCTGTAAGGGTGAAAAAGAAGCTGAAGCCCTAGGCGCTGGTGCAGATTATGCTGGTGCTGAAGAGCTTGTAGCTAAAATTAAAGACGGCTGGTTAGATTTTGATGCAGCTGTTGCTACACCTGATGCCATGGCCTTAGTTGGTCAAATTGGTCGTGTGTTAGGACCTCGTGGTCTTATGCCTAACGCTAAAACAGGTTCAGTAACCTTTGACGTTGCCCAGGCTGTTAAAGAGCTAAAAGCTGGTCGTGTTGACTTCAAAGTTGACAAAGCTGGTGTTTTGCATGCTCCGCTTGGCAAAGTTTCCTTCGGTACTGAAAAAATCCTTGGCAACTTAAAAGCATTGCTTGATACGATTAATCGCTTAAAGCCTGCTTCTGCTAAAGGTCAATATATGCTTTCTTTAACTGTTTCAACCACCATGGGCTTAGGCTTTAAGGTTGATCCAAGTGTTATCAAAAAATTCCTAGAAGGATAGTAAGGCGTTATAAGGCATCATCTACTTTGTCAGTGATAATTTTTTGTCAGGTCATGGGGGAAGACCCCATTCCCATCCAAAAAATCACCACTTCCTTGTAGCTAATACCTTCTAAACACCTTACTTAGAATCTATTCTAGGTGAATATATTTTCAAAGATTATTCTTTGAAACTGGCTAAGGAACTAGGAATTTAAGTCGAAGAAAGTAGGTCTCTTAACCGTATAAACCCTACTGAGGCTTTTGTATTTTGTACAAAAATCTTTGGCTAATTCCATTTGGCAACCCACAACGTGAGGAGAATCACGTGAACAGGTCCGAAAAAACCGCTCTTATCGAGGCTATTAAAGCTAAAGCTGAAAAAGCTTCCATTACAGTGGTGACAGACTTCAAGGGCATGCCGGTGGAAGAGCTAACGAACTTGAGAGTGGCCTTGCGTAATGCTGGCTGTGACTACTTGGTAGTTAAAAACACTCTTGCTCGCATAGCATTCACCGAGACAACGCACGATTCTATTAAAGATGAATTTAAAGAAAACTGCGCCATTGCCTTTGGCTACGATGACCCTGTGGCGGTGGCTAAAGCAATCAGCGACTTTGCAAAAACAAGCAAAATCTTCAAGGTTCGCCATGCAAGCCTAGAAGGCAAGCTTCTAACTGCAGCACAAGTCGACAACCTAGCTAAGATGCCAAGCAAGGAACAATTACTTGCTCAAACTCTTGGTACTATGAATGCTGTGCCCACCAACTTTGTGTCGCTATTTGCCAATATGATTCGCGGAATGCTCTATGCGCTTAAAGCCGTAGAAGAAAAGAAAGCCGCTTAATCAGGTAATAGTATAAACCATATTAAAAGCTAAAGATTTTTAGGAGAATACCATGTCAGTAACCAAAGAACAAGTTGTTGAATTTATTTCCAACATGACTGTGTTGGAACTTTCCGAATTCATCAAAGAATTAGAAGAAAAGTTCGGCGTATCTGCCGCTGCCCCTGCTGCCGCAATGGTAATGGCTGCCCCTGCTGGTGGCGAAGCTGCTGCTGCTGAAGAAAAAACCGAGTTTGACGTTATCCTTAAAGAAGCTGGCGCTAACAAAATTGGCGTTATTAAAGTAGTTCGTGCTTTAACTTCTCTTGGCCTAAAAGAAGCCAAAGACAAAGTTGACGGAACTCCTTGCTCCATCAAAGAAGGCGTATCTAAGGACGAAGCTGAAGATGCTCAAAAGCAACTTGTTGAAGCCGGTGCCGTTGTTGAAATTAAGTAATTTAATTACTTATTAGTAAAATCAAAAGGCGGTGTTTACATCGCCTTTTTTTATGCATAATATGAAAAAATTCCTCATTATTCTTCTAATCATAATATGCTTTGCCACTGCATGCGAAGGAAATGCTAACACAATTATTAAAGTAATTGATGGCGACTCCTTATATATTTTACAAAATGGTAAAAGAATAGAAGTACGCCTTTATGGCATAGATGCACCAGAATATGGGCAATCATTTGGAACACAAGCCATTGGATTTTTGAAGCAAAAAGCCCTAAATCAATCAGCAAAAATTGAAAGAATTAATTATGACAAGCATGGTCGCATGGTTGCCATAGTCTATGTGAATGGCGAAAGCTTACAATCCATGCTTGTGGAAAATGGCTTTGCTTGGGTTTACCCAAGGTATTGTAAGAAAAATATATGTGATGATTGGCTAAAATTACAAGAAAAAGCCAAGAATGAAAGCAAGGGCCTTTGGAAAAAGCATAATCCCATGCCTCCATGGCAATGGCGTAGAAAGTAAGCTATTAATTTTTCGTTATTTAATATATTAAACTAGCAAAGAACTTAAAAATGGTGAGATACGAGAAAGAGGTAAATTTTAGGAGGAGAATGGGGTCTTTCCCCCATGACCTGACTAAAATTTACCTCTGACGAAGTAGATTACCGTTTTTAAGCTCTTTGTTACTTAGGCTCAGGGCCAGCGGCATAGTAACAACGCTTAGGTGAATGAACCTTATCTTGCTTCTTAAGTTCAGCTAGAGCTTTTGAAACGTCTTTACTGTCAACATTTAAGGCTTTTGCAACGTCACCTGGGCGCACTGGTTTATCCATTTCTTGCATGGCTTTTAAAACTTGATCTTGCATATTTTCCTCCAAGGATTTTCTTATTGATATAAATTACTAATAAAGTATTTATCTTCAGTGGTCAACATAAAAATTATTACATTTTTTTCAAATTTTAATGCGGTAAGTTTGTTAAATAAAAGCTATTGTGTTCATTGGTTCTGAGCATATAAAGTTTGACAAAGCCAAGTAAATCAGTGTAAATATCTATTTTTTTAATTACGCAATTTTAGTGTTAAGGAGTTTATATGTCATCAAAGCGTTCATCTTCATCTAATTCTAATCAACAACCTCTTGCTCCACAAGGTATTGATGGTCTTGGAAGCATGGGTGGTCAAAGACCCCCAGCAAATCCACAACTTTTAGATGAATTGCAATCTGAAATTTCCAACGAAGCTGCACCTCTTTTACAATTTATATTAAAGCATGCTGTATTAATTATGGCTTGTCTTGCACTTTTTGTTGTTATTTTAGCTGGTGTTGGCGGTTATAATTGGTACACTGAGCGCAATTTACTTGAAGGCCAAGCCAAGCTTAGTAGCATTGTTCTTTCTAAGCAAGGTGAGGAGCGTGTGACAGCTTTAGAAGCTTTTCTTAACACTGCCTCAAGTGAGCTTAAAGGCGGGACATTATTAGCCCTTGCTGAAGTAAATATGGAGTTAAAAGCTTATGATAAAGCCGCTACACATTTTGGTGCTTTATCTGCCCTTGATAGTGAAGGCGCAGTTGGGCTTTTATCTGCATTAAATCAAGGCCAAGCTTTGCTACTTGCTGGAAAACCTAAAGAAGCCTTAAGTGTTCTTGAAGCCATTGTTAATAAAGCGCCAACTATACAGCGTATAGCTATTCAACAATCCCTTGCTGAGGCAGCATTACAAGCTGGTGATGTGCAAAAAGCACAGCAAACTTTTGAAGCTATGGCTGCTGCAAGCAATGGCCCTGAAGCAAGGTTTTTCCGTTACCGTGCGCGCACTGTTGGTGCAAATGCTGAAAATGCTCCCAAAAATGATGAGCAAACCAAATAAGTAAAAGATTAATTTGTTAAATAATATATAGTAATAAAAGGAGACTGCATGAGCCATCCACTATTGCAGGAAAAATCAGGAGATACACTACTCTTACTTGGCAATGAGGCCATTGTGCGTGGTGCTCTGGAAGCTGGAGTCAATGTTGTTACCTGTTATCCTGGTACACCTTCATCTGAAGTGCCAGATACATTCCGTCGTATTGCTGGCAAAGACCGCTATAAAATGGAATATTCTGTTAATGAAAAAGTGGCTTTAGAAGTAGGCGCAGGCTCAGCCCTTGCTGGTGCTTTGACCCTTGTAACCATGAAGCATGTGGGTGTTAACGTTGCGGCTGACCCGCTTTTAACAACTACCTACACTGGCCTTCCTGGTGGATTGTTATTGCTTTCTGCTGATGACCCTGGTTGTCATTCTAGTCAAAATGAGCAGGACAACCGTCACTATGCGCGTCTTGCAATTATGCCTTGTTTTGAGCCATCAACCGCTCAAGAAGCTAAAGAGATGACTCGCGATGCTCTTTTACTTGCCCGTGAAATGGAGCAGCCAGTATTACTACGCACAACCACACGCTTAAACCACCAGCGTGGTGCTGTGACTTTTGGCGCATTGCCAAAACCTGCGGACATTAAACCTTTTGAACGCTGTCCACAGCGTTTTGTGCCTGTACCTGCTGTGGCTCGTGCTCGTCATATTGTGCTTGAAGAAAAAATCAACTCTGCCAGAAGCATTGCTGCAAAATATTCAACCGAGCAATTTAATGATGGTGCAAGCCTTGGTATTATTGCCAGTGGCATAGCACGTGCTTATATGCAAGACGCTATTTATAATGGCAATTGGGCAAATAAAATTAATACTTTTGAGCTTGGCATGACTTGGCCTTTACCAGAAGCTGAGCTTGAGGCATTCCTTAAAAAGCATAAAAAAGTATTGGTGCTTGAAGAAGGCGCATTATTGCTTGAAAATGACATTCGTGCCCTTGTGCAGCGTCTTAATATTGATGTTAAAATTGAAGGTAAGGATGATATCTTAACCGTGCAGGGTGAGTATTCAACTGCCCTTGTGCATGCTAAGATTGCTCGTATTTTTGATGAGTCTGTAAAAGCTCTTACACCTGAAAGTCATAATATTCCGCTGGCTAATAGACCTCCAAACCTATGTCCTGGTTGCTCACATCGTGCTGTTTATTATGCCGTTCGTGAAGTGTATGGCGATGATGCCATTTATTCTAGCGATATTGGCTGTTACACTCTTGGTTTATTGCCACCATTACGCATGGCTGATTTCTTAGTTTGTATGGGTGCTTCCATCTCTGCAGGCTGTGGCTTTGCCAGTATGTCAGATAAACCAGTAGTTGCCTTCATTGGTGACTCTACCTTCTTCCACACCGGTATTACTGGTCTTGCCAATGCTGTCTTTAATAAGCATGACATATTATTAATTATTCTTGATAATGGTACCACTGCCATGACTGGGCATCAGCCTAATCCTGGCATGGTGCAAGATGTTTTGGGCGAAGATTCCTTACATCTTGATATTGAGGCCATTGTGCGTGGGCTTGGTGTTACTAAATTTGCTAAAACTAAGGCCTATAACTTACGCTCAACCATGAAAGCCCTTGAAGAATTAAAGGCCCAAAGTGGCGTGCGTGTGCTTATTGCTGAAGAACCATGCGTACTTTATGCTCGCCGCACTCTAAAAAAGGCCATGAATCAAGTTTCCTATGTGGCAGAACAAAATGACGATGCCGCCCAATGTGTGGATAAGTTGGCCTGTCCTGCATTCTTACGTGATGAAAATGGCATTTCCGTTGACCCAACCCTTTGTACTGGTTGTATGGTATGCTTACAAATTGCCCCCAAAGCCTTCAAAGCTAAGGCAAGGGAAAAGGTGTAATTATGAGTAATCGTCTTCGTATTTATATGACTGGTGTTGGTGGTCAAGGCACACTTACTGCTACAACCTTGCTTGCTCGTGTAGCACTTGATCAGGGTTTACAAGTGGTTGCTGGTGAAGTTCACGGCATGGCCCAGCGTGGTGGTGTTGTGGAATCTGTGGTATTACTTGGTGGCTGGTTATCCCCAAAACTTGGGCATGGTGAAGCTGACCTATTTATGGGTTTTGAGCCACTAGAAACTTTGCGTGGCCTAGCATATTTAGCAGAGGGCGGTACTGTTTTTAGTAGTCTTGACCCAATGCCGCCAGTAAATGTTTGCCTAGGCAAGGAAACATATCCAGAAATTGAAAGCATTAAACAAGCTGTACTTGCTAAGACTAAGAATGCCTATTTTATTCCTTGTCGTAGCCTTGGACTTGAGGCAGGTTCAGTACAAAGCGGAAATACTGTGCTTCTAGGTGCTGTATGTGCAGCAAATCTTTTGCCTTTTGGAATAGAAGCCATTGAAGCTGGCATTCGCAAATATTTACCAGCCAAGATTGTGGATTCTAACTTAAAAGCTCTAGAGCTTGGTGTTAAAGCCATTTAATAAATATTAGAATTTAGTCTAATATCTAAATAGTTGATGCTGAAAAATGCGTTTCCACGCATTTTTCAGCAAGACACGCTCACTCCAAACACCGCTTTGCTGTCGCAGGAAGTTCGACCCAACGGGCGGCAAAGCCGTTTACGTGGTGAGTTTACGAACCTTACGTAAATCGTACGCAACGCAATTCCTGCTTGTTTTTAGTGGCGCACAATTTGAGCTTTGCTCAAATTTTGTTAGCCGCCGATTGAAAAACCATTCTTTTGAGTCATAAAACCGCCAAAAAAGTATGCTACACACCCTTTTTTCTGGCAATTTTATTAGAATGTTTTGATTAAAAAGTGTTATTATTTTAGTAGTTTTAACTGTTTTTCTACGTCGACTAAATAAAATAAAAATTGCCAAGAGGATATTATTTTCTTAGCAATTTTTATTTTTAAAAGTGATTTTAAGTTTAATTATTTGATTGAATCTGATTACAATCTCTTTTTTTTGCAATAAAATAGCTCTGTGTGCATAATAATGGGAAAAATAGGCAAAGTAATTTGTCAAATGTCTTAATTGTAGTTGTAAAGAAGCAATTTTTTACCAAGGATTTAGGTAAAGCTAGCATGCTGTTTTTTGGGAACATATTATAGCGCCCATATTCCACAAGCTCAAAATTCTCTTTCGCCAGTAATGATTGCACATCTTCGCGACTAAACTTTTTTGAATGCGGTGAGCCTAAGGAGAAAAAGCTACGCATTTTTGAGGGGATAAATTTAATAATATTTTCCACTAAACTAAATTTATTAGGCAAATGAAAACAAAAAAACATTCCATCAGTATCTAATATTCTATGCAGCTCGTTTAATGATTGTTCTTGGCTTCCACCGGTTTCATGTACATGCTCAAGCACTCCAATGCTAAAAACAATATCAAAAGATTTGTCTTCGAAAGGAAGCTTTGTATGTTCTTTATCATCAATTAATGTAAAGTTAAAATGCGGGCTTTGCTTTAAGTAGTCTGGTATAATATCATAAAAAGACGATGCAGTAATTTGCATTTGTTTATAATCAAGATAAGCAGCAAAGTGTCCATTACCGCAAGACCAATCTAAACATTTAGCTTCGGGCTTTAGGTAATCGGCAGTAATTTCAATGGGTAATTTATATTGCAAAGCGACTAATTTATACTTGTAATGCAAAAAATATTTTTGCAAAGAATTAACTTTTAAATAGTAGTAAAAATTCTCAAACTCAAAGTTTTTTTCTCGCATATTTTCCCTTTAGTTAATATAAAATTTCAGTATTAAGAAATTAATATTTTGAATGTAAGTAAAAATGACTCAATGGAGCTTTTTATTAAGAAAGTTCAAGCGTTAGACCCACTGGGCAATGATCTGAGCCATAAATATGGCTTTCAATCCATGCATCTTTAATGTTTGGGCGTAGTTCTTCTGATACAAAAAAATAATCAATCCGCCACCCTACATTGTTTTCTCTAGCCTTAGCTTTATATGACCACCAAGAGTAATAACCTTCAGCATCACCATTATATGCACGGAATGTATCAACATATCCTTTTTCCGTAAAGGCATCAAGCCAAGCTCTCTCGATTGGTAAATATCCTGTATTGCAAATGTTTTGTTTTGGTCTTGCAAGGTCAATGGCTTTATGAGCAATATTAAAATCACCACAAACAACAATGGGTTTATCTTTACGCAATTCTTCTGCATGCTGTAAAAAAGCATCAAAAAAGCCCATTTTATAAGGAACTCGTTTGAACTGTCCACTAATGGGTTTACCTAGATCGTTAAGCTCTGGTGCGCCACCGTTTGGAAAGTACACATTAAAATAGTGAAACCAAGGGAATTCCAGATGCACCAAACGGCCTTCGCCTTGGTAAGCTGGGTCTGGTAGTTCAATATTTACGGCCAATGGCTCAATGCGGCTAAAAGCTGCCACGCCAGAATAGCCTTTTTTAACAGTAGATGTTGCAAAGGCACTTTGCCAACCTGAGGGATTTACAAGTTCTTCTTTTAGTTGCGCAGGGGCGGCCTTGGTTTCTTGCAGTCCAATAATTTGGGCGTCATTTTCTTCAAACCAAGCCCAATCTGGCTTGGCGGAAACAGCACGTAAGCCATTGACATTCCATGAAAGCATTTTTATTTGCATATAGTTTCCTCTTGTTGCGGCATAATATATTTATTGGTCAAAAATGAAAAGTAAATTTTATGCACCTAAATTTATATAATTTCCTTTGTGCATGTCTATGCCTTGCTTTAGTGTTGATTTTCTGGCATCTTTTTATGAAGGAGAATAAGTATGGAACAATTAGCGATTAAGCGAGCAATATTGTCTGTTACTGATAAAACTGGACTGAAAGAATTGGGTATTTTCCTAGTTGAGAATGGGGTTGAGCTTGTATCCACTGGTGGGACTTGTGCCTTCTTGGAGTCAGAGGGTCTACCTGTGACTAAGGTTAGCTCTGTTACCAACTTTCCTGAAATACTGGGCGGTAGAGTAAAAACCTTACATCCACACATTCATGGTGGAATTTTAGCTGATAAAGATAATCCTGAACATTTGCAAAGTATTGATGAAATGGGCATTAAACCATTTGATCTTATTTGCGTGAATTTATACGACTTTGCAGGAGCTGTTGAGCGTAATCTTTCGCTTGAGCAAGCTGTTGAAGAAATTGACATTGGTGGGCCATGCATGCTTCGTGCTGCTGCTAAGAATTATCATAGTATCTTAGTTTTGCCTGCCCCTAATTGTTATGTAGAGGCCATGAGTGAAATGCGTAAAAACAAAATGCATGTGAGCCTTGATGTGCGTAAGACTATGGCTGTACGCACCTTTGAGGCAACTTCACGTTATGATGCCTTGGTTAGCTCCTACATTAAGGAAGGGGCTAAGTCATAGCTAAGATTGAAGGTAATACCCAAGGCCTTAAGCCAAGTCAGCTTAAGGCCTTGACCAATTTAAGGTCAAGGCGCTTTCCACAGCATGAGGCTTTTAGTGCTGAGCAGGCTAAAGAGCTTGCGGCTTTGTCTTGTGTGATTGGGCGGCAAGTGGGGCTTTTAATAGATAGGCGGGGTAGGGTTGAGTTAGTTATTGTCGGTGATTTTGGCAGTATATTAATTCCAGGCCTCTCTCGTGGGCCTAGTTCTGCTGGGCGCTTGCGTGGCCTTCGCCTTTTGCATACGCATTTAACTCCAGACCTTTTATCGCAAGAAGATTTAATGGATATGCTCTTCTTGCGGCTTGATGCCATGTGTGTTCTAAGTGTGAGCCCGCATGGTGAACCAGTGCAATGGCAATATGCAAATCTGCTACCGCCAAATCCTGAAAATGAACCCTACATGGTACATGCAGCCCTGCCTTGGCACAAAGCCGAGGTGGATTTTGTGGCTGTGGCTGAAGCTTTAGAAGAAGAGCTTGGGCGTGAGCTTGATGGAGCAAAAGACGCCGTAAATGCAGGAGAAGGCCCAAGGGCCATGCTTATTTCTGTGGGTACTGCCCCAAAAGTTGTGCAAGAGCAACATTTAACAGAACTGGCAGAGCTTGCTAAAACTGCTGGCTTGCAGGTTGTTGGGCAAATGGTACAAAGGGTTGCTAAGCTTAATCCTAAGTTTATTCTTGGTCGTGGCAAGATGTCTGAGCTTGAAATCCAAGCCTTGCAGACGCATGCCTCAGTCTTGGTTTTTGATGGTGAATTAGCTCCAGTGCAATTGCATAACTTGGCAGATATTACTGAACGCAAAGTTTTAGACCGTACTCAATTAATATTAGATATTTTTGCTCAACATGCTGTTAGCCGAGCTGGTAAATTGCAAGTTGAGATGGCTCAATTAAAATATACACAGCCTCGCCTTGTGGGCAAGAATAGGGCAATGGATAGGCTTATGGGTGGTATTGGTGGGCGTGGGCCTGGTGAAACTAAGCTTGAGACTGACCGCCGCCGCATAAAAGATCGCATTGCAAAAATTAAAAAAGATTTAGAAAATTTGCGTAAACAACGAGCCTTTACAAGGGCTAGACGCTCACGCCAAAGCATACCTTTAATTGCCTTAGTTGGTTATACCAATGCAGGTAAATCCACATTATTAAACACACTTACCAAATCAGAAGTAATTGCAGAAAATAAATTATTTGCTACACTTGATCCAACCACGAGGCGTTTACGCTTTCCTGAAGAGCGTGAGGTTATTTTAGCAGATACTGTAGGATTTATTCGTAATTTACCAGAAGAACTTAAAAATTCTTTTAGAGCAACTCTTGAGGAGCTGGAAGCAGCTGACGTGCTTTTACATGTAACTGATGCATCGCATCTTTCATTTGAACAGCAAATAGCCTCGGTAAATGATGTTTTGGCTGATATGGGTCTTGGTGATGTGCCCTTGGTGTTGGCATTAAATAAATGGGATATGCTTGATGATGAAGAACGTGAAAATCTAAGCCTTGCCTATCCTGATGCTGTGCCCATTTCTGCGGCAAATGGCTTTGGACTAGATGAATTGCTACAAAGTCTTGGGCGTTTGTTGAATTTTTAGGATTTGTGAGGTCAAAATGCTTCAAGAAAATAAACAAGTTGACATACTTATCAATGTATTTAGCAAACCTTGGCAAACTGCACTTAGTTTATTGTCTTTATTACGCTATTCTGGGCAATATATAGACAAAATTTATTTTCATGAAGAGTTAGCCACCAGTGAGTTTGAGCGTAAAGACCATTCAAACATATTAAAATTCTTAGAAAACCGTATTATTTATCATAATCCAAAATATTGGCTTTCAAGCAATACTACTGACGAAGCAGGCTTGCTGGAGGAGGATTATCGCCTTTCCATGCGCTATCAATATGGATTTGAAAATTCAGATAAAAAATACGGCTTGTTAATACATAATGATATAGAAGTAACTGGTGATATTGTTGGGGAATTATTAAATAATATAGGTGATTGCACAGCCATTGGTGAATTGGGTCAATGTTGGTGGTGTCCTGCTGGGCAATTGGGCCATTGTGTTGAGCATGAGTATACTAAATATAAGCCAAAATATCACCAGCTTATGTATATTTATAATACAAATATGGATTACCAAAACCGCCGTGCTTATAATCTTGGCTTAAAGCAAGAATTTTGGGAAAAACCTTGGCCCTTACCAGAATGCAGGGTTAATGAATGGTGCATGCTTGTGAATTTGGAAAAAGCGCGCCCTGACACCATGCCTAAGGGTAGTGCTATTCCCATTGGTAGTATGGTGGCATCTGGTGCAAAGATTGGTGAAGATTGGGAGCATGTGGTTAATCTTGATACTGGTGTGCAATGGTTTAGAGATTTAAATCATGCAGGGCACACATTTACGCATTATCCCATTGAAAAATATATTATTCATGACAGGCGTGGCAAAGCCTCACTAAGCTCTGCGGAAAAATATGTCATGGGCGAAACCACCGCAAGGCTCAAAATTCAACAAGAATACCCAGAGTTTTTTAATATTACTGCCGGTAAATAGTAAATTAGTTGATGCTGAAAAATGCGTTTCCACGAATTTTAAGAAAGACACGCCCACTC
>CAYJCI010000051.1:9715-12584 GCA_964368595.1 uncultured Desulfovibrionaceae bacterium | reverse complement strand
CCTACAGGTTCGTAGCCTGTTGCTCTATCCAGCTGAGCTACAGCCGCGCATTTTGTCGTTGCGACAAGTGGGAAACTAAGCAAAAAGGTAGCAATGGTCAAGTTATTTTTAGTATTTTTTTATTT
The DNA here is from genome assembly GCA_964368595.1 of uncultured Desulfovibrionaceae bacterium. Lineage (GTDB taxonomy): Bacteria > Desulfobacterota > Desulfovibrionia > Desulfovibrionales > Desulfovibrionaceae > CAYJAD01. The sequence continues at coordinate 12,459 of CAYJCI010000051.1, read as the reverse complement.
TATTTTACATTACTTAGTTTTGTGATGCGCTAATATTGCCTTACTTAGTTGTAATCCTTGATTTTTTGGTGAAAAAATTTCTTGAGCTAAGTTTTGTGCAGTTTTGCCCATACTATTTGCCTTGTCAGGGAAAACGATAAATTTGTTAATGGCGTCTTTCAGTTCTTGCACGTTGTTTTGTTCAAAAAACAAAGCTGTTTTTTCATGTTCCAGCACTTCTAGGTGTCCTGGTAAGTTACTTGCCACAATGGGTAGGCCAAACAGCATTGCCTCAATAAGGCTTGCTGGGATGCCGTCATGTTCGCCATTACTAAGGGTTATACCAGGTGCCACAAATATATGTGCTTTTAACAAGTGATCCATCATTTGCTCGTGTGGAATCTGCCCTACAAAGTGAACGTATTTTCTAAGGCCAGCAAGTAGCGTGCGTAAGCGCAAAATTTGTAATAATGGGCCATTGCCTATGATTGTTAGCTTTACTGGAATTTTTTCCTTTTTCAATTCTGCTAGGGCTTGAATGCAAGTCCAGATGCCTTTTCTAGCAGTGATATGGCCAGATATTACAATATTAATTTCGCCTTGCCTTGTGGCGCCATCGGTTGGTAGCTCTGTGTCTTCTGATGCAGGATATAGAGCAGGGCTATCATAAATGTTTAATATTTTGTCAGTTTTAAATTGTGGGTCAAGTTCAAGGCAAGCTTGCTTTAGTTTTTCTTGTGTTTCTTTAGTGTCACAGCAAACAAATGCCGCATGTTGGGCCTTAACTGCTTTAAATTCAAGGTTTTTAACATCTTTGGTGTGTATGGAAAAAGAAAATGGAATGCCCATAATGCCTGCCGCCATCCATGCAGCTGTGCTTGCATTATTGCTGCCTAAAGCGTGTAGATGTGCTGTATCATCTGCAATAGACCATTCCACCATACGCATGCCTTTTGCCATATTCCAAAAGTTGCGTGCAGATGTAAGCATATTGAGGCGATTTTTGCGTGGAATTTGTGACCAATATTCCCAAGCAATATTCGTATTGTTATGTTTTTTGCTTAATAGTGAGAATATATTAAATATATTTTTGATAAAGCCTTGTTTTTTTATGGGGACAGGTAGTGAATATTCACCTTCACCAAGGGATGCAAGGCTTGCACCGCGCATTGAGTATACGCGGCTAAGAATGTGCTCGTCATGCAAATTAAGTATGCTTTGAGTGTCTGCGGTGCCGTATGGGGTTGGGAATTCGTCCACAACGCAAACATTGTTTAAGATACGCGGAGCAGATTCTAAAATTTGGCTATTTCCACTTGGTGGAGGCACTGGCTTTTGGCTTTGGCAAACTAGCACGCCTTCTTCCAAAGTGTAAACGCTGTCACAATATTCAGCCACGCTTGGGTCATGTGTTACAATAACCATGGCGATGCCGCCATCATGGGCTAAGTGGCAAAAGTTTTTCATTACAACTTTTGAAGTGCGGCTATCCAATGCCCCTGTTGGCTCGTCAGCCAAGAGTATTTTGGGGCTGTTTACCATGGCCCTTGCAATGGCAACGCGCTGTTGCTCACCACCAGATAAGCGATTACTACGATAACTTACGCGATGAGAAAGGCGCACAAGCTCCAAGGCTCTTATAACTCTCTCCCAACGTTCCTCAGGTGGGACTTGCTCGTATATCAGTGGAAATTCGACATTTTCAAAAACAGTAGAGTGCTCAAACAAGTTACTGCTTTGCATTACAAAGCCCATGTGTTCGCGCCTAAAATCTGATATTTCGTCATTATTTAAGGTGAGTATATCGGTATTTAGAATATTTAAGCTACCGCTATCTGGTGTGTGAAGCATACCAAGTATGTGCAGCATGGTGGACTTCCCGCAGCCAGAGGGCCCCATAATGGCAACCATTTCACCTGCAACTACGTTAATGTTTGTACCACGTAAAACAGGAGGGAAGCCTGGGTAACATTTGTAAAGATTTTGTGCGCTTATAACTGTTGACATAATTCACCTATTCGAAGCGTAAAGCGGTAACAACATCCATGCGGCTAGCTTGTAACGCTGGATAAATGCCGCCGGTTACGCCAATCACAGCGGAGAAAATAATACTACCAAAACTGCTTGCAAGTAATAATGAGTAAGAAAGGGACGAGCCAAGCAAGTAGCTACCAAGCTGGACAATGAGTGTTCCTATTAAAATGCCAACAACACCGCCTGCAACAGACTTGCATAGAGCTTCTGTTAAAAACTGTGCTAAAATATCTTTATCTGAGCCGCCCATGGCCTTTTTAAGGCCAACTTCTCTTGTTCTTGCGCGCACTGCTGCAAATGTGCCATGCCAGATACCAAAACCACCAAGTAGTAATGAGGCAACAATGCCTAACCAAAGCAAGACTTCAACAAAAAGAAATGTATTTTTAATACGTTTTAATTGTTCTGCTTGTGTGCGTATAATTAGGTTTGGTGCATCTTGATATTTTGTGATTAAGGGTGGTATCTTTTCAACCAATGCGTCAATATCTTCCCATGCAGTTGCACGCAAATAAAGTCTGCGCACCTTAGCGCCTGCCCAGTGGCGATCTTGCATAATAGTGTACGGTAAAAAACCTAGGCGAATGCCTGAGCCAAGCATAACCCCACCTGCAACCCCAATAACCTCAAAAGCTTCTGTACCAAGGGTTAACAGCTTGCCTATTGCATTTTCAGGGGAGTCAAAAAGCTTTTCTGCAGCTTCCCAGCCAAGAATACAAACTCTTTTTCTA
>CAYJCI010000051.1:4705-9615 GCA_964368595.1 uncultured Desulfovibrionaceae bacterium | reverse complement strand
GGAGTCAAAAAGCTTTTCTGCAGCTTCCCAGCCAAGAATACAAACTCTTTTTCTACCTTTAATATCATCATTGGTAAAAAACCTTCCAGCCGTAATAGTTGCGGCATGTGTTTCCCAGTAATATTCATCTACTCCAGCAAATGGAATGATGTGATTTTCAGTGCCATCACGAAATCCAATATTTTTGTAACCCATAATATTAGCACTTACTGTATCTACATTTGGGAGTTTACGCATGGCTTCAATGGTGTTTGGATTAAACTCTCGCAGTGGTTGCCCCACGTGGGATGCATCATCCATAACAATTTCCACTATGTTAACACCACCCATAAGCACCATGTCTTGGCCAATGTTATAGCGCATTTCGCGCCCAAGCACAGATAGCGTAATAAAAGCAGTAATACCAAGGGCAATGGAGAATATAACCCCAAAGGCCTTTTGGCGTATAACTTGGCGTACACTTACGCGTAATAAGTCTGATTTTGTTATCATTATATTTTTTCCATACGGATTAATTTACCGCCCTTACTCACATGGTAGCGCAAGCCATGCCAATCAATGACCCATGCTCGTAGAGTTTGAATGTATACCCATGCGAACATAAATATACCTAATGTATAGGCTGTAAGCCATGCTTTGGAAGAGGTCTTGCGTGGTAGCATTTCTCTCCAACCAAGTACAATACTTGATAATACTCCAAGGTGGACTACAGCAAATATTGAATACCATGCATTTTCTGCAGCTAGCATATTGGTTAAGCCGCCAAATATTGTAAAGCATGAGAACACAACAGGCAATGCTAAAAGTGCGGCAAAAAATCCTAATAAATACCACTGGCTTATTACGCAAAATTTTAAGAATAAAATCTGCCTTTGCATCCAAGCTTGCCAAGTGGATAATTGGTGGTTTTTAGAATTGGTGGTGAGTATCGCTTTGGGGCAAAGCCTTACATGCACACGTTTTTTTAATAGCATTGCAGCAAGAGAGCAGTCATCAACCACATTGTCCTTCCATATATCTGCAATTTTGTGCTCTTCAAAAACACCACGCGAAACAGCCATAGCCCCACCCCAAGGCTGGGTAAAAACAGCAATGGCTTGTAACAAACGCATTAATAATACACTGAATTGATAAGCAAGAGTTACGATTTTATCATCTTGCGCTTCAACTGTATGGTAACCTGTGCTAAAGCCAGCTTCACCCTTCACAATGGGCCAGACTAATTCACGAATAAAATTTGGTTTTGCAATGTGTGTACTGTCGCAAAATGCGTAAATATCAGCATTTGGTCCAACGTGAGCTAAGGCTTGCAGGGTGTTATGATTTTTTTGCGAGCAATTTTCGGCTTGGCCTGCAATTATACATTCTAGTTTTGGAAAATCATTTTTCAAAGAGCGGGCTAGGGTAGTTGCTGGGTCAGCTTCGCTTGCTGTAACAATTATTGGTAATATATTTGGGTAATCTTGCTCAAGTAATGATGCTAAAGCCTTAGGCATGGCAGGGTTATCACCAGCTGCGGGGATGATCATAGCCACCGTTGGGTATGTCATTTCAGCGTCTAATGGGCTTATATTATCATTTGCATTGCCTTCTAAAATAGTCTTGCGAGAAAATTTCCAGATGACAAAAAGCAAAACACATTGCAAAATTGCAGCAATTGACCATAACATAAAATTACTCCGCTAACGGGCCACAAGTTTTTGTAAGCTTTGAATTTTGTAATCTATTACCTTCAATATCAATGGTAAAGCCATTGTTTAAGGTTACTTCTCCGCTAACTTTTACTACGCTGTCAATTTTGCCTTTAAATTTATATCCTGAATTATGCTTCGCCCTTATGATGCCATGCTCATCCATGTTTCCATAAAAATGATAAGTGTCTACTTGTCCATTTTTTAGTTTAAGCAGTAAAACACCATTAACCTTACCGTCAGGGTGAATACATGCACCAGCCCTGAAGGTAGAGCTGTAAATTGAGCCAGTCCAAAGTTCGCCTATGGTTTCTTCAGCTTGCTTGGGAGTGGATAATTTTGTAGTGTTGTCGTGGGCAGGCGTATTATTTTGGGCAAAAGCTAGGCCCACGCACAGGCTTTGCAAAAAAACTAAGCTTAGGGTAAAGCATATTATGAATGAATATCTTTGTATGTTTTTCATATAGTATCACTTTTTAGTTAAGATAAATAAAGTAATTTTCAAAAACGCTTTGTAAAGCAAAAATATGTTTTGTTGATTTAACGTGGTATGCATAGCATTTAGGCCCTAAGCTATGCAAGCATCTTTTGTGTGAATTTTTTATAAAAGGTAATAATGTGGCTAAGATAGTTTTTGTACTTATAGATGGTCTTGATGTGGAAAGCACTAAATATATGGCTTACTTAGCCGCGCAGAAAGAACATGGCGCACTTTATGGTGTTATGAATTGTGAACTTCCAACTGTATCTAAACCAATTTATTCTACTATTTTTACAGGAAAATCCCCTATTATTACCGGTGTTACTCATAATAAAAGCAATTTTATGCATGCAGACGTTTATGCACAATCTTTTTTTGAAAGAATGCATGGTATTAATAAAATTAGCTCAATGGCTGCTTATTATTGGATGCGTGAATTATATTTTAATGAGAAGTTTAACTCTGCCAAGCATAGGCTAAGCTTAGATGAAGGATGCTCCATACCCTATGCCATGTTTTATGATGATGATTTTTACCCAGATCGTTATGTATTTCAAGATGCTGAGGCTTTACGCACACAACACAACCCAGATTTTTTACTAGTGCATACCATGGGTGTTGATGCTGCAGGTCATGGCTTTGGGGCTAATAGCTTGCAATATCGTAACGCTGTGCGCAATGTGGATATCTTGCTTGCTGAATATGCCACAAAATGGCTAGATAGTGAAATGATGGTGATAGTTACCAGCGATCACGGTATGCATGCTGACGGTGCTCATAATGATACTTCAAAGGATGTGAGAGAAGTTCCATATTGGATACTTGGAAACATACCTGAAAGCCTAGCTGCGCCAACTAAGCAAAATCATTGGTATGATTTGCTTTGTAATTATTTTGCATGTTAAAGCTATTATATGGCAGTTGCTCTGTGCTCCACTTGCAGGGCATCATTCTCGCGCCCAAGCATGCGCAAACTCTCAGCTAAAACTTGCCATGCTGGGCTATATTCTGGCCTTAAACCTACGCTTTTACGAGCAAGCATTTCAGACATGCTTGGGTCCTCGCCGCTATCTAAGTATATTTTAGCTAATATGGACATGGCAATGGCATCTTGTGGGTTACGAATTAAAGCTTCATGTAGTAACTCTCTAGCCTCAGCATTTTTGCGTTGACGCAAAGCAACTCTTGCCAAATGTCTACGAGCAATACCACCATAATTTTTATGTATATCTTCATATTTTGCAGCTGTGCTAAAATACTGCCTAGCTTGTCCAAATCTTCCTGCTGTTTCTGCCAATTGGCCTAAGCGAATGTGGGCAAAGTAATGTTCAGCATTGCTTTTAATGCATTGCTTGAAGTAGCGTGAGGCACTGCGAAACTCTTTTAAGCTTTGGCAAACAGTGCCAAGGTTGTATAGAGTAGACGTAAATTCATTTTTATTTTGCTCTGTGCTGGGGGCATTTTTCCACAGTTTTAAGGCTTCTTTGAAATATTGCCTAGCTTCACTTAAGCGGTTCAATGAAGCCATGCAAACACCTAATGAGTTCCAAGCCATGGCATTTTTAGGGTCAGCTAAGAGTGCTAGTTTATATTCCTCCACAGCGTCAAAAGTGTTGCCGCGACTGTAGTGTTGGTCAGCACTGATATTTAATGCAAGTGAGCCCATAACGCCCACTTGTGGCTTGGGCAATAGCAAGGCAAGCTCCAAGGCTTTATGACAATATTCTAGAATATCACCCTTACTGCATTCTAAATAAGGATACGAAGCAAGGCCCACCGCCACATTTAGGCTGCGTTCTTCAGCGCTTTGCACAAGTTTAATGTAAAAATCATACAATGAGTCTGCTGTACTATTTGCATGAAAAAACACTAAGCTTGTTTCGCCATATCTACCTTGAATTGTAGGTTTTTCATTTGAAATGTTGAATGAATTATGCGCATTTGCACATAGTTCTATTAAATTTTGCATAGCCTTTTCTTGCTCATTACCAAAGATAGCAAGCTGAGGCGGGCTTAGCCGCACTAAGGCAAGGGCATAATTTGCTTTTAAATCTTGTTCCTTAGTTAGCTTGCGTAGAAAATCAGAATGTGTAAGCAGGGTGCTTTGTAGTAGGAAATTTGATTTTTTATCTTTATTTTTCTGTGTTTTTTCGCTGCGTTGTTCAATCAAAATTTCTTGCTGTGGCTTTTGGGTTGATTCGCTTGAAATGCGCAAATCATCACCTTGCTCAAAAGGCCAAGCAGGGTCGTACATAATAGATTCGGCTATGGAATTACTGTCTTTTACCTCAACTAATACCACTTCACCTTTGCGTTCATTATCTGCACTCCAAACGGAAAATCGCTGGCCTTCTTTTGCGCCTATATCACGCCCTAAATTGGTAAGAACTTGCCCAAGGGGCAGTACTTCACGAATAAGCCCACCTTGGGAAATGATATTTGCATACGATATGCAATTGGTTTGTATGCTGTGCTTAGATTTAATATATGTACTGCGCTCATAAGCAATGTCAGTGGCTTGGCGTGCCTTTTGCAGCAAATAGTGAGCCTGTTCTGACATGGGTAAGGCCATACGCTTATTATCCATATCTTGTGGATATAGGGCAAAGCCTGCAACACATTGTAAGCGCACAACACGTTTGCTTGGTCCATGTGTAAGTGTTATGGCATCAGTTCTTTTTAGTATTTCTTCCGCTAACTTAGTACACGAATTACGAGTTGCTGCTGGTAGCAATATG
>CAYJCI010000051.1:0-4605 GCA_964368595.1 uncultured Desulfovibrionaceae bacterium | reverse complement strand
TATTTCTTCCGCTAACTTAGTACACGAATTACGAGTTGCTGCTGGTAGCAATATGGAGCATTCATTTTCATCGCTGCGTGCTGCAAGTGCTTCTTGTGGTAAATCTTTTTGAATGGTTTTTGCCCAAGTGGATAGAGCTTCATGCGCAAATAAATACCCAAAATCTGGCGCAAGCGAGTGCAGTTTGGGGCAGCGTATAACTAATAAACCCATGCAGGCTTTGTGTGAAGGATTTTGATATTCTGCGCCAGCCATAAGTGGAGCACGCACCATATCTGCATAATGTTCCATTTGTAAAAGCAAGCGGTTCATGCGTGCAAGGCCAGTTAGTTCATCTGTGCGGCTTTGTTTAATACAAAGCAAATGCTCAAGGCAAAGCTCAGCTAAGGCTGGTAAGGTTGGGAGTAGGCGTCGTACTTCTATAGTTTTAGCACCTCTTGCCATAAATACACCAAAATTTTCACCTTTATGTGATAATGGCAATAAAAGTGTGCGTTCCTTTGCTATCCATTGCGGTTCTTGAGGTGTATTTTCAGCAGTAGGGAAGTAGAGGCTATGACTTGAAAAAGGTATAATATTTCGTAACGTTCTGACTAAATGTTCTTCTAATTCTAGTAGGTCATTACGGTCTAGGTAGGTTGTGTACAAGTTTTTCATGGGCAACATTATTACTTAAAATCATGAAAAAGTCTAGACATTAATAAAAAAGCCCATTGCTGAATGGGCTTTAGATTTTCAATTAATTTTAGTGCTAGTCTTTGGGGCGATTAGCCACAAAAAGAACATTTTTTTTGATTTGATTAATGATTTCAGAGCGTCGTACATTGGGGAAAAGCACAATAGTCCCCCTGTGTACATAGTGTGGTGGAAATTCATTGAGCGTTAAGGCATAAACATCTTGAATGTCCTTTGGGCTAAGATTTACCTCAGATTGCTCAATATAGTTTTTTAGCTCCGTACGGACAACGTATTCATTGCGATTATATACAGCGTCAAAGTCTGTACCATCAATGCAGTATCTTTGATGTTCATGGCGCATAATGGCTCCTCAAAATAATGTTTTCAATGGTAGAATGAACAAATCATTTTGTTTACCTACATGAAGTATATACGGAAAAAATTCAAAATGGAATAGGTATTTTATGTGAAAAATTGATAAAAAATTAATATTTTTCTAAAAAGAGTAATTGAAGCAAAATATGCATTAAATTAATCTAATAACTCTTTGAGCTGTGCTCTTTCATGCAGAGGGAATGAATGTAAAACATGATCAAGCATATTAAGGGCTTCTATCCATTCTTTACCAAATGGATCAATTGTTCTGCAAAGGGTAGCAAAGTCAAAGGCCGTTAAATAACAACCTTTTTTATAAGGTTGGCCTGTTAGAGTTTGCTTATTTTCTGCCTTGAGAGCTTTTACCCAAGCTAAGGCTATTTGAATTAAACTTTGCTTTTGTGGGGCTAATTGTTTAGTATTGCAAAGTTTTTCATGCTTAAGTAAATAGAATAAACTGCGCCCTTCATCTTGTGCTTCAATGGCAGCGCCACCAAAAGCTATGCATAGCATTTTTTTGTGCTCAATGTGTACATTGGATGCTAGTAGGCAGGTATCTGCTTGATTAAATAAATTATCTAGCTCTATTTTCTTTTCAGCATTACTAGATGTTTCTTGAGCTAAATTAAAAAGTTTTGCTACTATACTAAAGGCTTGTGTCTTGTATTCTTGCTTTGAAAAATTATATATTTTGGAAGAATCATCAAAAATATTCAACATATCTAAGCAAAACTTAAAATAATCTAGTGCCTTGTCTTGTTCGCGTGTGGAGTTTTCGCCTTGTATGGCTTTATATAGTTGCTTGGCTCTATGCTGCTCAGTATGTTCTTTTTGTACCCTTTGCCAAGCGGCATAGCCTATTTTTTCACAAATATCTGATTTTCTAAGGCAAAAATCCAATAAAGTTTCAAGTTCTTCCAAGCTATTATATATTAGCATCTCATGGTCTGGCTTGAATAATATGTCTTGATCTTCTCCCACTGGTGGGCAAAGTACACAAGCGCCACAGCTTGCCCCCTCTAGCAAGCGAAAATTAACTTCATTGGCAATGGATTCATTGGGAATTATGCAAGTATCAGCATAAAGATTCATCATATCTGTAAAAGCAATTTCATCTATTATTTCAGTAGAGTATTTTGTTGATAATAATTCGGCTATTTTTACTCGTTGGGATCTTGTTCCGCTTAGTCTCCCTACAAAATTAATTTTATGCTTGCGCTCATTATGCGCCATAAAGGGTTTATTATAACCATTTTGTGCTAGTCTGTGGCAGTTTGGGTGCTGCCATTCTAAGGGTAGGCGTTCAATAAAAGCCTTATGGGGGGTGAGAAATACATCAAATAGCCGTGCATAGTACATTTGCCAAAAATAGTTTAGATGGGTATCAATAGACCAAAAGGCTGTACGGCAAGGTAGGGCATGCAAATCATTAATCATCACCCTTATGCCAGGTATTTCTTTTTGAATAAAAAAATCTGGTTTGGTAGCGCATTCGTTTAAAAGTTCTAAAGCAGAATAATAACCATGCTGTCTAATTTGTTTTGTAATAACTTCATGCCCAAGGCTGCGAAGCTCATTATCTATGTTGTTGTTAAGTGATAAAATGACTGCCATTATTTGCTCTTATATATGTTAAAGCTTTGCGCTGTAAATGCCTTATTAAATTTATACTTGACAACATACCAAGATTACTGTATTTTGTATACCCATGAAAACATCAAACAATTCAATCAGTTATGGTTTTATCTTGTGTTGTATGGTGCTTATGTGCCCATTTATATTCCTTGGATGTGCCTCCAAAACCCCTCAAGTTGATACCATTTCACAGCAAGAAAAATACGCTAGATACTTTCAAGAGCAGCATAAAGCTGTATTAATGCCTGTTGCTGAAAGTGCGCTTGGAGTCCCTTATAAATTTGGCGGAACCACCACGCAAGGTTTTGATTGCTCTGGTTTTGTTAGATGGGCTTATAGCCATGCTGGAATTTATTTGCCACGTACTGCCCGCGAACAATCAAGAGAAGGCGAGGCAATTAAAGATAAGGATGATTTACAAGTTGGCGATATTGTAGCTTTTTATAATAAAAGAAGAGGATATCACACTGGCATATATGTTGGTGATGGAAAATTTGTACACAGCCCAAGAAGGCGCAAAACTGTTGAAGTTACTGACCTTGCAACACCTTATTTTAATAATAGCTTCTTAGGTGCAAGACGTGTAGTTAAAAATATTAAAGAGTCAGAAATAGATGCTGCCATGGAGCTCATCAAAAAGTATGAACAAAAATCCCAAGCTAAAGCTAAGCCAAAGAAAAGCAAAAAACGCTCAAGCTAGTTAAACCACAAATTAAATATTTATTTTAATAAAATAAAACGGCCTACTTATTATTATAAGTAGGTCTGACAGGTTGATGACAAACTCCTTTAGAGGAGTTTGTGCCGCCTAAGCAAGCAGAGCTTGCTTGCCAGTAATGCACGAAAATCAATCGTTTAACGGCGCAAATGAATTGCGCCTACTCTTTGATTTGTCGATCGCATTGACTTTGTCAATACTTAAACGGCCTACTTATTATTATAAGTAGGCCGTTAATGTTTAGTAGTATTTAACTAGTAAGGGGCTTATTTAAATGCGCCTTCAAAGTTAGGTACAACTTGCTTTTTGCGGCTCATTACGCCGTCAAGCCATACTGATTTACCTTCAGCTTTTACGCCAAATGCTTTGTCAATTACTGATGGGTCATCAGAAACGAATAGCATTTCAGAGCCTTCCTTCATGATGTCAGTAAGTAGTAGGAATACACTGTGGCGGCCTTCGGCTTTAACTTTGCCAATTTCTTCATATAGGCCGTCTTTAACTTTATCTAATAAGCTAAGGTCAACAACTTCTAGCTGGCCGATACCAACTTTATTGCCGCCCATGTCAAAGTCTTTATAATCACGGAATACTAGGTCTTGCATGGAAGCGCCGTCCACAGCGGACTTAACTTTGAACATTTCCATACCAAGGGCCATAACGTCGCCAACGCCAGCAATTTTAGCAAGTGCTTCAACAGCCTTTTTGTCAGCTTCAGTGCAAGTTGGTGACTTATACATTACTGTGTCAGAAAGAATGGCACACAAAAGGCCACCAGCGATACCCTTAGGTAGCTCGATGCCGTAAAAGTCGTACATGGCTTTGATAACTGTACCTGTGCAACCAACAGGCCAAGTCCAGATTTCAAGTGGATTAGAGGTGGTTACGTCGCCTAACTTGTGGTGGTCAACGATGCCTAAAATTTCAGCGTCAGCAAGGCCTTGAGGGCCTTGAGCTAGGTCAGAAAAGTCAACAAGAACAACTTTTTGACCGGCAACATCTGCAACAACTTCAGGGGCACTTAAGCCGAATTTGGAAAGTACAAACTCAGTTTCAGGTGTGGGGGCACCTTGTGCAACGGCTTTTGCTTCCATGCCACGCTTACTGTAAACGTCAGCAACGGCAATGGCAGAAATAATGCTATCGGTATCTGGATTCATGTGACCTATAACTAATGCAGCCATAATAAACTCCTTAAA
>CAYJCI010000050.1:8673-12700 GCA_964368595.1 uncultured Desulfovibrionaceae bacterium | reverse complement strand
CCGCCCGTTGGGTCGAACTTCCTGCGACCGCAAAGCGGTGTTTGGAGTGGGCGTGCCTTTTTTGAAAAATGCGTGGAAACGCATTTTTCAGCATCGACTAAATTATGGTCACAAAATTAGCTTGCAACAATAACATCTGAAAATCAAGGTTAAGCAAAATTTAATTTCCTGCAAATTTTTAGGCTAAAGAAAAGTAGCAATTTTCCGATATATTTTGTAGCAAGTATTTGTGCCTAATTTGCAAGGAGTATTTATGCAAAAATTACATAAAATTATCATAGTAACCTTCACCCTCTACATGCTTTTATGCATTCCGGCTTTTGCCGCACAAACAGTTGGTGGGTTTGTATCTAATACTCCCATGGCTGCTGGGCCAAACGCAAGCATTGGCGAAGTATGGATGAAGCACGGCGGCGCACGTTTGCAATATGATGCTTTGATGGGCTCTGTACAAATGAACACCAATGGTAGAATGCGCCGTGACCCTGCTGCTGTAACGGTTTTACCACCACTCTACCCACAGCAAAGAAAAGTTTCACCTAGCGCAAGCCGCAGAAAGGATAGTAAAAAAGCCCCTGCCTTGCCTATGGCACAGCAAAAATCTAAGCAAAAAAATAATACAAAAATTAATCCATCACCAAAGCCTGTTTTGCCTGCTGATAAAAATGCCAAACCACCTTACTCTGGCCAAGCACCAGTGGCACCACAAGCTAAAAGTCCATCTGCTAGCAACACCAAGCCTGAAAGTACCACCACGGCTACTAACGTTAGCAATATTTAGTTGATGCTGAAATTTAAGACACTCAGTGTATCATTATATATGACACTGAGTGTTTTGCTTTTGCACGCATGAAAAATCATGAACATTTTTTAGATTGTAATCTTAGCTTTTTTTGGCATTTATAATTGTGGACTTTTTTAGCAAATGGCATTAGAGAGTGTGAAGAAAGTCAACACAGCCTAAAAATAACTGTTGAAATGGCGCTTATATTGCTATTATTCATTGCTTTTTGGCTTGCTGCTAAGTTATGAGAACTAACTTTAGTGGCGCAAAAAACTGAAAAAATTTGCGCTAAGCTTGAGAATTGGCTTTTTTACTTTTTTTAAAGCTACATCTTCACTTGACGATTGTTTAAAATAGGTGTAGTGACTTCTGTTCTTATTATCTGAAGGAGATTTTACATATGAAAAGAACATATCAACCAAGCAAAATCAGAAGAGCTCGCCGTCATGGTTTCCGTGCACGTATGGCTACTGTTGGTGGTCGTGCAGTTATCCGTCGTCGCCGTGCAAAGGGTCGTAAGCGTTTAAGTGCTTAATACCCCATCCATAATTTTTATGGATTTTTTTTCAAGAGATGAGAAATAAGGCCCATAGGGATAATGACACACGCATGGCCTCGCACACGGCGTATTTGTCGGCGGTCTGAATTTGTTTTTTGCTATGATGCAAACCGCCGATATTTTTCAAAGTATTTTGTACTATTTGTGTGCAAGCAAGAAAATCATGGATGGCGTGTTGGTTTTACCGTAACCAGAAAAATGGGCAATGCGGTTCGCCGTAATAGTATTAAGCGGCTTTTGCGAGAATTTTTTCGATTGCATGGGCATAAACTACCACAAGGCATTGATATTGTAGTAGTTCCCAAAAAAATATTAATTGATAAACCGATTAATTTTAAATTTGTGCAGTCAGAATTAGCCCCCTTAGTGGACAAGCTTGCCCGCAAATACGGTGGGGAGTCTTAGGAGTGAAGATTTTTATACGACGTATATTTCTTTTACCTGTATATTTGTACAGATACGTCGTTTCGCCCCTACTTCCAAAAGCATGCCGTTATTATCCCTCTTGCTCAGTTTATGCAATAGAGGCTGTCATGACACACGGAATTATACGTGGTTCATGGCTTGCACTTTGTCGTATAGTACGCTGCCACCCTTGGTCGGCGGGCGGGTTTGACCCTGTACCTCCCATCTCTTCCGATTATCACAATGGAATATCTTAAATTGAGGCTATAATGGAAAATAAAAATTTAATTGTTGCCATAGTACTTTCTCTTGTTGTTATGGTGGGCTGGACTTTTGCAGCTCAATATTTTGGCCTAACCCCAAGCCCAGAAGTAATTGCAGAACAACAAGCAGCTCAACAAGCAGCTCAGCAGGCCGCACAACAAGCAGAAGCACAACAACAAAGTGCAGTTAATGAGGCCCTAACCACAACCATTACTCCTCAAGCGACACAAGCAGAAGGTCGTGAAGTTATAGTTGAAACCCCTCTATATAAAGCCATTATCCACTCTGGTGGTGGCACTTTGCGTTCCTTTGAACTCAAAAATTATCCATCTGAAAAACAAACAGAACCTTGGATTAGCATATTCGGCTTCCCCTTTGGTGAAGTATATCCAAATGGCGTTCCTAAAAAAGTTGCCCCAGTAAATCTTGTTCAAAAAGACACAGCAGCCCTTGCCCCACTTGGCCTATTAGTCAATGGTCAACCATCTTGGAGCACTGGCGCTTGGTCATTTAACGGTAGCGATATAAATTTAACTGAAGGTAAATCCACATTAGAATTTGTGGGCGTTGTAGACGGCCTTACAGTTATCCGCGAGTTAACATTCTACGCGGACACATATCAAATTGCAGAAAAAGTGCGTGTGGCTAATCCGAGTGATCAAGCTCGTACCGCGCGCATTGCATATACAGTAGCAGAAAATAGCGCCAATGCCACTGGTAGCTATTATGACGTTATGCGCATTGGCTGGAGCCAAGAAGGCACTTATGAAGAAGAAACAGACATTGAAACCCTAACCACCACTGGCGCACACGTTCAAGGCCAGGTGCTTTGGGGTGCTACCATGAGCACATATTTCATGTCTGCCATTGCTCCTGCAAATACAGCAAATGTTATCCTTGCTGGGCAATTTCAGCAAAATATTTATAGATTAATCATGGGCCAAGGCGACATGGTGGTTCAGCCAAATGCTGAATCAAGCCAAAATGTTACCTACTGGTTTGGCCCAAAGCTTAGAAATTTACTTGAAAAAGCACCCAACGACCTTGTGGGCACCATTGACCTTGGTATGTTTGGCTTAATCGGTAGCTTGCTTTTAACTTGCATGGAGTTTTTCCAAGGTTATGTAAATAACTGGGGTGTGGCTATCGTGCTGTTAACCATTGCTATTAAAGCAGTTTTCTGGCCTCTTACAGCCAAAACTTATAAAAGCATGGCAAAAATGCGTAAGCTTCAGCCCATGATGGCAGCCATACGCGAAAAGCACGGCGATGACACAATAGCCAGAAACCAAGAAACCATGGCCCTTTACAAAACCTATGGCGTAAACCCTGCCAGCGGTTGCTTACCAATGTTAATTCAGCTTCCTGTTTTATTTGGTCTTTTGCAGGCTATTCCTTCATCAGTTGAATTACGTGGTGCTGCCTTTATCACTTACTTCCCATTCACTGATATTATTTGGTTAGCTGACCTTTCTGCGCCAGACCCATTGTACATTGCACCTCTACTAACTGGTATTACAATGTTTCTTATGCAGAAAATGAGCCCACCCATGGGTGACCCCATTCAACAAAAAATAATGCTTTATATGCCTTTGATTTTCATAGTATTATTTTTCAGCTTCCCCGCGGGCCTAACCGTTTACTGGACCATAAGCAACTTGCTTTCCATGGCTCAGCAATGGCACCTATTGCGCAGTAATAAGGCCACTTAGAAATTAATCATAGGATATATATATGGAAAACTTCAAAGATTTCACAGGTAAAGACCTCGACCTTGCTATTGCAGAGGCATGCTCATATTTTGATACTCAACGCGAACAGCTAGAAGTTGAAATCATACAAGATGCAAAGTCTGGTATTTTTGGACTAGTGGGCGCTCGTAAAGCCATGATTAAAGCCAGACGCATGCAATTAACCATGCCAATGGAAAGCATCATGCAAAAGCAAGAGCCAAAAGCAGAACCAAAGCCAGAGCCGAAAGCTGAACCTAAATCAGAGCCTAAACTTGAGCCAAA
>CAYJCI010000050.1:0-8573 GCA_964368595.1 uncultured Desulfovibrionaceae bacterium | reverse complement strand
AAAAAGGACGAAAGCCCTAAAGGTGAGGCCAAAAGCCAAGCTAAGCCAGAGCCAACTAAAGAAAAAAAGCAAGCCAAGGCTACAATTGAGCAAGCTAAACCTGCCACTGACACAGTAGAAAATGTTGATGAAGATGAAAGCGCACCACGCATTGCATTTGATCAGCTAGACAAAGACCAACTTAAAGCAATCAGTGAAGAAGTAATCACCAACTTGGTGCAACCAATTGTTGGAATGGTTCCAGTGACCATAAGTTTTGAAGATTCACGCGTTTGCATTGGTCTTGATTGTGGAGAAGATTCAGGCCTACTAATTGGACGCGAAGGCCAAACCCTAGCTTCATTACAATATATTTCCTCGCGTATTATTTCTCGCAAGATGCAAGCATCTGTGCGTGTACAGTTAGACGCTGGTGACTATCGCACCCGTCAGGATGATAAATTGCGTGACTTAGTGCTATTCTTAGCTGACAGAGTGCGCACCACTGGTAAATCACATTCCACTCGCCCACTTTCTTCATACCATCGTCGCATCGTGCATGTGGCTTTGCAAGAAAGTAGCGATCTTGTTACCAGAAGTTCAGGTGATGGCCCGCTTAAGCGTGTTGTTATTCAGCGCAAACGAGGCCAATCATAGCCAAATAAAAGGTCCTGCACATTTTTTAATTAAAATTTGTCTAGCAAATGGACAATAAGCTAAGTGAAATAATTACACTGTGCAGGAATCTTAATATATGCTTAATTCTGATACCATAGCCGCCATTGCCACGCCCACAGGTTCTGGGGGTATTGGCATTGTGCGTATTTCTGGTGGTAATGCTAAAGACATTTTAGCAAGGGTTTTTCTTTCAAGCTCCCCAAAATTTACTAATTTCCGCCCGTGGACTTTGCATAGAGGCAGATTTATTGATCAAACAGGAGCTTTGGTTGACGATATTCTTGCGGTTTATATGCCAGCCCCCAACACATTTACCGGTGAGCATGTGGCTGAAATTCACTGCCACGGCGGGCGGGCAATTTTGCAACTTGTGCTAGAAACATTAATGTTTCATGGCGCAAGACTAGCTGAGCATGGTGAATTTTCTCGCAGAGCCTTCTTAAATGGACGAATGGACTTAACCCAAGCTGAGGCAGTGGCAGAAATGATTGCCGCAAACAACAGCACCTCTCTAAGAATCAGCTCCAATAAGCTAGACGGCCTACTTGGTAAGCACATAGCATCCTTACGTGACACCCTAGAAAACCTTCGCCTGCAACTTTGCGTGGCCATTGACTTTCCTGAAGAGGAAGTTGAATGCCTAAGCCCGCAAGAATTTGTAAAAATTATTAAAGACGTTGGTGAATCATTAAACAAACTTCTACATGCTCATGAGCGCCATCGCCCTTGGCAAGAAGGTGCAACTGTAGCCCTTGCTGGCGCTGTGAATGTGGGTAAATCTTCGCTACTTAATGCCTTGGTAGGCTATAATAGAGCACTCGTTACTGACACTGCAGGAACCACTCGTGATTTTTTAGAAGAATTAATTAATATTGATGGTTTAAGCATACGCCTAACCGACACTGCTGGCCTGCGTGACTCGCAAGATAATATAGAACAAATGGGTATTGAGCGTGGGCGTGAAAGAATTCAAGCTGCAGATGTGGTGCTTTTAGTACTAGATGGCAGCATGGGCGAAAAGGCAATCAGCACATTACTTAAAGATGATGAGCACTTAATTCAAAACTCCAATACCATTCTTGTATGGAATAAATCCGACCTTGCGCCCACAATAAGCCTGCCAAAGACTTGGCAAAGCCATGCTAGTCAGTGTATAACAGTTTCAGCCAAGCAAGGTAGCGGGCTTGATGAGCTTTGCGGCGCCATTAAAAATATTATCTTGCAAGAACATGACATAGAGGCTAAGTCGTCTGAATTAGTTCCTAATTTGCGCCAAGCTCAAATATTAAGCGAAGCTGCGCAAGAATTGAACATTCTAACTACTGACATTAGTAATACTTTGCCCTATGATGTTTGCTCAGTACGACTTGATAGCGCTGTTGCCTTACTTGGGCAAATTACTGGTCTTGATAGCCCCGACGAAGTATTGGATAAAATTTTCTCATCATTTTGTATTGGAAAATAAAAAACTATATAATTATGACAAAGCAAGATTATACACGCAAACTCTCAAAGGAAGAAATTAACACCCTACCCATAGTACGCTATGAGGGTGAAGTTTGCCTTGTGCGTGATGAAGAAAGCTTGCAAAAAGCACTAGAAATATTGAATAAAGAACGTGTGCTTGGATTTGATACTGAAACAAAACCATCTTTTCGTAAAGGAAAGCTTAATCCGCCTGCCTTAATTCAATTGGCTTCAGAGAATGTGGTCTTTCTAATTCAATTAACTTGGATACCACTAAACAATGCCCTTACAAATTTGCTTAGCAACCCTGAAATATTAAAAGTTGGCGTAAGTATTCACGATGATATGCGTGAATTGCAAAAGGTTTGCCCTTTTGAGCCGCATGGCATAGTTGACCTTGGCTTAGTTGCCAAGGATAATAAGCTAGAAACCAAGGGGCTACGCAACCTTGCCGCCAATTTCTTTGAATATCGCATAACTAAAGGCCCACAATGCTCCAATTGGAATGCCCATGAGCTTTCACATCGGCAAATATCTTACGCCGCCACCGATGCTTGGATTGGGCGAAAGGTATTTTTGCGTATGGAAGAGTTGGGTATGGTTCATGGCAAATAAAAAAACTAGCAAAAAAATCAACCCTCGCCTTGGCCCAAGCATAGTATTTTTTACTGGCGGAACGGCCCTAAAAACCCTTAGCCAAGAATTATGTAATTATACGCATAATAGCGTACACCTTGTGACCCCATTTGATTCTGGTGGTTCATCTGCAACCTTGCGCACAGCCTTTGGCATGCCTGCCGTTGGTGATGCAAGAAACAGATTACTAGCCCTTGCTAATCCCAAACTAGTCCCTAAAGAGCTAATAGAGCTTTGCGAATCCCGACTACCAGATGAAGGCACAAGAGAAGAGCTTTTGCAAAATCTATATGCCCTAGCCTCAGAGAAGCACCAAGCGTGGGGCAATATCCCAAGGCTTTTTGCTGAGCCTTTGCGCGTCTACTTACGCTATTTTTTAGAAAAAATGCCAGCCAACTTTGACCCAAAGCACGCCAGCATTGGCAACTTATTTTTAGCTGGTGGGTATTTACATAATAAACGCCAATGGGGCCCAATATTGGCCCAATTTTCAAGGCTTTTGCAAGTTCGGGGTGTGGTTATGCCCATAACCACCAAGAGCTTGCACCTTGGCGCGCAGCTTTGTGATGATGAATATATTGTTGGGCAGCATCGCATTACAGGCTATGGGCAAGAAGGCCCGCTTGTGCCAGTTAAACGATTATTTTTATTGCCACATGACAAAGGCAAAAAAACAGCTGCCCAACAGGAATGCCGTGCAAACGTTCTACTTGCGGCAGCAACCTACATCCGCACAGCAGATGCCATTTGCTACCCCATGGGTTCTTTTTACACCAGTGTGCTGGCAAACTTACTGCCAGCAGGCGTTGGTAAGGCAGTAAACCAAGCCAACTGTCCTAAATTTTATATACCAAATGTGGGGCATGATGCGGAGCAACGCACTCTTTCCGTGGCCCATGCGGTTGCCGTAATCCTAAAAACATTACGGCTAGACGCTGGTGATGTACCAACTTCAAGTTTGTTACAAAGAATTATTGTGGATACAAAGCATGGTTTTTACCCATGTGGCATTGATTTAGAAGGGGTGCGTGCGCAAGGCGTGGAAGTCTGCGACATGCCGCTTCTAGCTAAAAAAACGTATATTCACGACGCCAAGCTCACCGCAAAAGCCGTTATGGCTCAAATATAAAGAACCAGTGCTGATTACTCCACCACAGAGCGCAATTTACGAAACAGTACCCTCTTGCTAGTTGTAGAATTATCCTTACAAGCTTTTAGTACCAGTTCACGAACTTCATCTTGCTCAGCCTCAGGCAATGATAAAATAATACGCTCCTGCTCTTGCGCATCTGCAGTAAGCAAGGCTTCACGCAACTTTTCAGCATGGTGAAACTTCGCCGTATCTTCATTATGCCCTTGCTTTAAATTGTCCAGTGCAACTCGCAATTCATCCACAGCGCATTCACGCATAAGCTTGCCAATATATTGCATTTGCCTGCGTCTACCTTCTCTGTCATTGATGCGTGCCATAAGCTCTAGAGCTTCTAATAGCTCTGCTGGGATTGGCAATTTTTTAGCCTTACTTAAGGGCAAGGCCACAAGCTCTTCACCTATTTTTTGCAAGGCTGTACTGTCACGTTTTTTCTGCGAGCGGCTTGGTCTTTCATCTTCATCAAAATTGCCTTCTTCATATTGATAACGTCTTTTCTTTGCCATAATTATTTCCTCTATAAACCAAGCAACACGCCTATAAAAATACCTACAGAAACTAAACCATTTAAGGTAAAGAATGCCATATTCACACGACTTAAATCATTGGGCTTAACCCATTTATGTTCATAATAAAGCACTACACTCATAATAAACCAAATAACATACCAGCCAATACCAAGCCCCGCACTCAAACCACCAAGAAAGAAAAATAGTGAAGTTACAGCATGGCAAAAAGCGGCTATCATTAAGGCTTTATCAAGCCCAAAACGTGAGGGCATGGAGTTAAGGGAGTTAATGCGATCAAAATCAACATCTTGACAAGAATAAAGTATATCAAAACCAGCCACCCAAAATGTAACCCCACATAAAAATAATATGGGCGTCATATTAAAACTTGGGTCAACACTAATCCAACCTGCAACAGGAGCAAGCCCCAAGGTCAAGCCAAGCCAAAAATGACATAAAGATGTAAAGCGCTTGGTGTAGCTATAGCCAGCTGCAAAAATTATTGTAGGAATGGCTAATTTAAAGCATAAATCGTTAAGGAAGGCACAGCTCACTATAAATAAGCCAGCCATGAACAAGCAAAAATACTTTGTTTGCTTCACACTAATTTCACCAGTAACTAAGGGGCGATTTTTAGTGCGTGGGTTTTTGCTATCAATGGGTAAATCCACCAAGCGATTAAAGGCCATTGCAAAGGAGCGTATGCCCACCATGGCTACAGTTAGCACAAATAATGTATATATTGATGGCAAGCCATCTTGAGCTAAAAATGCTCCCAAGTAAGCAAAGGGTAAGGCAAACACAGAATGCTCAATCTTAATCATACGACAAATTGCCGTAAAATCACCAAAAACCGTTTTCATAATACCCCTTTATGCGCGTGCACAGTCTGTTGCATCGCCAGATAGTTTTGCCAAAGCATGGGGCAAGGCGGCTAGCAAGGCGCTTAGATTTTCTTGTACAGCCTTTTTACTACCAGGTAAATTAATGCACATACACTCACCAATGGTGCCAGCAACTGCTCGCGAAATAATGGCATGGGGAGTTTTGCTAAGGCTTGTTTGCATCATTATATGCTCAAAACCCTGTAAGCGTTTTTCAAGCACGGCAAGCGTTGCCTCCACTGCCACATCCCTTGGGCCAAGTCCAGTGCCGCCACTGGTGCAAATAAGGTCATAACCGTGCCCAACTGCCAATTCTAAAAGTAAGGTTTGTAGGGCCTTAGCATCATCTGGCAGTAAAAAACCTTGATCATGGCAAAGGGGTATATTTTCGCCAAGTAATTGAACAATACTTGGGCCGCTTGTGTCTTCGCGCTGGCCAATATAGCCTTTATCTGAAAGAGTAATCCAAGCCAATGCATAACCGTGACGATTGATAGAAAGCTCAAGGTTCATTTCATCAAAAGGTACAAGAGATTTCAGCAAAGGACAGATTTGGACATGAGGGGAGTTTTTTTGCGGAAATAAAGCCCTACCAACTACCCTAAAAATCTCTTGCCCAGAAGCCTCAAGCCTTGTACCGACTTTCATAAATGGTAAAGGGATTTCAGCAGTTATGTGGCTTTGAACGCCAGCAAGATCGCAATTTGATAGGGGGATAATATCCCCAGCAGAACATGAAATAGTTTTAATTTGCATAATTGCTCCGTTTTGTTAAGCCTCACATTATACAAGACGTGACATATATGCAAATTTTATATGGCCTAGCTCAATTTTACACTATTTTATAAAAACTAAATATGCTCAAAAAATATAACATATTTAACATTATTCGCTTTCAACTTGAAATTTATCATGCGCACCAGCACTCAAAAAGACATTTGCCAGCACTAATAAATAGCAGTAAATAAGAATTAAGACACCTGCGTATTTCTGTACACCAAGCAGGTTGTGATCCTTGGTTGCAATAAAACCTAAAACGAACCGTATCCAGAGCTTACTTTTTCTGCCATGTTAGCGCTATCATGGCTTAAATTTTACATCATAGAGCTAAATGCTCAATATAAACTTTATGTCTTTTAAGCCGATTCTTGATTTAAATTAAAATAACGTGGCTGTTATGAAATAGTGGCAACAAAAGCATTGTACATTATTACTTAATATATTATTTCTAAGTTCAATATTTCACAAAATTTTTTAGTGCTATACGTAAACTGAGAGGAAACATTATGCTAAAAAACAAATCTATTGGTTTTAAGATTTACACAATTTTATTTTCTGCCATCATTATCATGCTTGGCATAGTCATTGCCTTTTACTTTGGTATTAACCAAATTTCCAACGAAAGTAGTGCCCTTGCTGGAAAGCAAATGTATGAATTACAAAAAGATCGCATTAAAGACATTACCCTGTCTGCGGCAAAAGGACTTGAAGACCAAATACAAGGAAAATCTACAGAAGAACAGTTAGACATTATAAATAAATTCCTTACTAAATCGCGCTTTGACATCAAGGATTCTGGATATTTTTTCCTATACGAAGAAACTACGGTGCGATTGCACCCAATTAATAGACAAATTCAAGGTAAGGACATAGGAGATTCTAAAGACTCAGTTGGTGTTTACTTCATCCGTGAATTGCGCGATGCGGCTAAAGCGGGAGGAGGTTTTGTGACCTATATGTATCCAAAGCCTGACGGAGAAATTGACCAAAAAACCGCCTATGTTGTAATGATTAAAGGAACAAACTACTGGTTTGGCACAGGAGTTTACACAGACAATGTCGCTATTTTGGAAAAACAATTACACGAAAGCATGACACAACAAGCTAACACCATTGAATTATACCTTGTTTTAGCTGTATTAGTTTTAATTATCATCATGTTTATAGCTTCCATCAGAATTATTAGATCTATTACTGGCCCCATTTCACTGTTAACAACCATTTCTACAAAGGTTGCTGAAGGCGATTTAAGCGCAGGCAATCAGGTTAGTACCAACACGCAAGACAGCAGTGTGCAAAACACAAACAATGAAGTGGCTATTATGTCAGATGCCATAAGCCGTATGGTCTCCTCCTTGCGAGAAAAAATTCAAGATGCTGAAAATGCTATTGAGGAAAGCAATAAAAATGCAGCCGAAATTCAAAAAGCTTTAGAGGCTGCAGCAGTGGCTGAGCAAAGTGCTAATGTTAAAACTGAGCACATGCTTCAAGTCGCCGATAATCTAGAAGAAGTAGCAAATAAACTTTCCTTTGCCTCAGAAACATTGGCCCAAACCATTAATGAATGCGAACAAGGAGCAAATGAGCAAGCTCAGCAAATTACAAATACTTCTGAAGCCATGGAAGAAATGAGCATGACCGTTAATGAAGTTGCTCAAAGTGCCAGTTTAGCTTCAAACGTCACTTCAGAAACAGGCAATAAAACTAATGATTGCGGGCGCATTGCCAGTGAAGCCATCAGCAGCATGCAAGAAGTACAAAAACTTACTACAAGGCTCATGAACGACATGCAAAGCCTTGATGTAAGTGCCAAATCTATTGACCAAGTTATGGGAGTGATTTCTGAAATTGCAGACCAAACCAATCTTTTAGCCCTTAATGCCGCCATTGAAGCTGCACGTGCTGGGGAAGCAGGCCGAGGCTTTGCGGTAGTTGCCGATGAAGTGCGCAAACTTGCAGAAAAAACTATGGATTCAACGAATGAAGTAGCAAAAATTATTAATGAAATTCAGCAAAATGCTAGTCAAAGTCTCACTCAGACAACGGCGTCTTTTTCCGCCATTGAAAAAGCAACTGAGCTTGTAATGCAATCTGGTGAAACATTATCAGAAATTGCTAACATGACGCAAAACTCTGCAGAACAAGTACATTCCATTGCCACAGCAGCGGAAGAACAATCTGTTACTACAAAACACATCAAAGATAACATGAACCAAGTTAATGAAATAGCTCTTGTGACCGTGCAAAGTATGGGCGAAGCAACGCAATCCGTACAAGAACTCAAAGACCAAGCTCATGAGCTTACAAAACTCACAAGAAGACTTAAAACAACAAATTAACAATTTAGGATCAAAAATTTGTATAAAATTCTCCTAACAGTGAAAATTAAACATTGTTGGGAGATTTTTATCAAAGTAAGAGTCCTGCACAATTATTTTTTCAGTATAATTTTGTGAAAATTGTAAAAAAGTTTTCAAAACAAAAAATTTA
>CAYJCI010000049.1:0-12806 GCA_964368595.1 uncultured Desulfovibrionaceae bacterium | reverse complement strand
GGGTTTTGCTTAAACAGCTCAACAGCTTGGGAGCCATTTTCAGCAATATCAATATTAATATTGGTGTCTTCTAAGATGGCTATTAAAATTTCTCTATTTATTTCAATGTCTTCAACGATTAGCATGCTTTTGTCTGAGTAATCAACAGCCGTTGAAACTGTACTGACTTCATTTGTTGTAATATTTGCATTTTGTACAACATAATCTGGCAAATCACATTTGATGGTAAAGGTTATTGTTGTGCCTTTTCCTTCAATTGATTCTAGTTTAATTGTGCCATTCAAAAGCTCTACAATCTTTTTGCATAGAGAAAGGCCAAGGCCTGTGCCGCCATAGTTTTTTGAAATGCTAGTATCTGCTTGTTGGAATGGGATGAATAGTTTGTCTTGTTGTTCTTTGCTTATGCCAATGCCTGTGTCTTGAATACAGAATTCAAGAACACAATAGCTGGAGCTGCTTTCCAATACTTGTACCTTAAAGAAAATATTGCCATCTGCTGGGGTAAATTTTTCAGCATTTGAGAGGAAGTTTGTAAGCACTTGGGCAAGGCGTTGCTCATCAGAAATAATATATCTGGGAATGATGGGGGAAATATCAGCTGTAAAGGTTTGCCCTTTTTCTTGAATTTTATTGATTACAATAGCCTCAATTCTTTGTAAAAGTCTTAAAAAGTCAAATTTATCTGGGTGAATATCAATCTTACCAGCTTCGATTTTTGACATGTCTAAAACATCATTGATAACGCCTAAAAGGTGAACAGAGGCTATCTCAATTTTAGCAATGCAATCTTTAATTTTTTCAGGCGAGTCTGTGTCTTTGGCAATTTTAGACATACCTATAATGGCATTCATGGGTGTGCGCATTTCATGAGACATATTGGCAAGGAAAGTTGACTTTGCATCACTTGCGGCATTGGCCTTGGTCATTGCGTCGGTCAATTCTGCATTGTAGTTGTCTAGCTTATTGCGTAATTCATTAATGGTTCTTGCCAATTGACCAAACTCATCCTTACGGTCTAATCCATAAATAAAGCCATCACCACGGGCAGTTGTTTTTGTAAGGCTATCCATCATTTGAGATAGTGGGGAAAAAATTAACTTACGGCTAATAATAGTTGTTGTAAGAACGTATAGTATTAATATGCCAAAGATAATCCAAAGTAGGCCTTGTAGGCTTGTTAGTGAAAATAAAGAGCTAGCATTGTAAAATGTTATGACTGACCAATCAGTATTAGCAAGGGGGCTTATGGAAACAAAGCTATATTTTTGGTTTCTTGGCAGTTCAATGACATTAGGCAAATCTGCACTGGTAAAATGGTTTTTTATGCTTCCGAGGTATTTTTCAAGTTCAGTCGTAAAGGTTGGTATGTTAATAGCATCCTTAACATGAAGTGTACTGTCATCAAGCAATTTATTATCTGAAGTATTAATACTATCCATTTGGATAATGCCATTTCTATCGATAATTAAGCCCCGAATACTGTCTTGATCATATTCAGCAAAGGCCTTTTCCAATACTTGCTCAATTTGTAAACCAGTGGAAATTACGCCAACAATTTTTGTATGGTCAGCAGAGTATACTTTATGATTAAGCCAGACCATCTTGCGATGTTTGATTTTATCCACATCAACATTAAGAACATAATTAAAAGGTGATACTATGGTTTCAAAAAACCAACCATCATCCTTACCTTCTTCACTTAAAATAGCACTGTGGTTAAAAGTATCTAGTGTTGTGCTTAAATCAAAGTTAAATTCGCGTCCTGATTTACCAATGCCAAAGTAAATAACTTTGTTTGTGAATATATTTAAGAACGCACGCATTTCCCTATAGGCTAATTTTTTTTGCGATTGATCATCTTCATAGGTAAACCAATCCATAATTTCACGCGATTGCGCAGCCTTGGTTAGTAAGGCAATTTCTCTATTTAAGTAAGCATTCAGCGCGCCTGTTGTTTTTGTGGAGTATAATTCAGCATAATCTCTTGAAATTTCATGTGTAGTGCTGCGGATTATATTAAATGAAATCCAAAATAGCGCTAGGCAAAAGATTGCAAAAATTGATAAGTTGAATAGCTTGAAAGTGAATTCAATTTTACGATCTGCATTTTTTTGTGCAATGGGTGGGACGAATAACTTGTTTGACTGCATTTTGCACCAACTTTTAAATGGTTGACCCTAAGTTGTTTATCAGAGAACTCCTCATAAATTGCTTTAAGCCTAAAGTCAACTTAATAGTATCCTGTCCTAGTAATCTTGTAATGTATGCTACGTTAAGTTTGTTTTAAATTTTATATTTCCATATATGTTGCAGATTGGGCACTTTTTTCAGAAACGGTCACGCTATGCATCTCCACATCAAATGTTTTTAGAGCATCTTGCATCTTGGTATAAATATAAGCGGCAAGGTTTTCAGAAGTGGGGTTAATTATATCAAAAGGAGCAGTTTCATTTAATACACAATGGTCGAGTTTGTTTAAAACTTCTTTAAGATTTGACTTTAATATTTTAAAATCAATTAAAAATTCAACATTATTATCAAGTTTTTCACCTTGTATAACCACATCCACGGCAAAATTATGACCATGTAAATTTTCACATTTACCATCATAATTACGTAAAGCATGCCCTGCACAAAATTCAGAACGTACTGTTAATTGCCAAATCTTCTTTTTCATGAATATTTTCCTTTAGACCATTGTAGTATATCAGCTTCTAAAGCTGGGCCAGGTTGTATTTTATAGGCTGGGCCAAGTTCAAGTAAACAAAAATAACCATCAAGTGCTAATTGAGCTTCAGCTGAAACTGTGCCTTTATGTTTTTCAAGCACAGCTTGCAAGGCGAGCATACTTTGCCTATCAAGCAAGGTCGCAGGGATATTAATGCGTATGGGGCTTTGGCTTTCACTACAAGCTTGCGCAAGCGGTATTACTTTTTGCCCAAGCATTTTAATTTCACGTGGTGCCTCGTCGGCCTCGTCGTCATCATCATTTCCAAAGTCAGCATCGCGGCTATCTAACCTTGCTTCTAAAAGCACTGGTTGGTCAGATTTAATTAGCTCCCTAAATTCAGCATAAGC
Source organism: uncultured Desulfovibrionaceae bacterium (assembly GCA_964368595.1). Lineage (GTDB taxonomy): Bacteria > Desulfobacterota > Desulfovibrionia > Desulfovibrionales > Desulfovibrionaceae > CAYJAD01. The sequence continues at coordinate 9,728 of CAYJCI010000049.1, read as the reverse complement.
CTTAGGGAAGAATGTAACCTCTGCATGGGCTGTTAAATCTTCAACAGTGACAAATGCCATGCGTTCACCCTTACTCTTGGTTAAAACTTCCTTCAGTGAAGTAATGAGCACAGCAGTTTTTAGCTCACTCCCTGGTGAAAGATCTCTTGCATCTTCTAGGTGAGTTAAGCGCAAGCGCTCAACCTCTCTTCGATAAGGCATAAGCGGATGGCTTGTTAAGAAAAAGCCTAGGGCTTCCTTCTCGCAGCGAAGTTTTTCATCATCATCCATTTCTTGTGTGTTTGCTTCAGGGCAGTCATAGCCAATGCCTGGCATGATATCTTGTTCAACTTGTGGTGCCATGGAAAGTAAAGACACTTGATTTGAGGCCTTATCCTTTGCCTTTTTTTGCGCTCTTTGGACTACAATATCAAGAGCTGCAAGCATGGCTGCTCGGCTAACATTAAAGCAATCGCAAGCCCCGCCCTTGATGAGCGATTCAAAAACACGCTTGGTAACTTTACGTAAATTAACCCTTGAGGCAAGGTCTAGTAAGGATTTATATGAGCCATCTTCTAGGCGTGCGTCTACGATTTCCCTAATTGCTTCATCGCCAACATTTTTAATGCCGCCAAGCCCAAATACCACAGCATCCCCATGTGCTGAAAACGCTCGCAAACTTTCATTAACAGAAGGCTGCAAAACGTCAATATCCATATCTTTACAAGCAGCAACATACTTTAGTAATTTATCCTGATTGCCCATTTCTGATGTTAATAGGGCAGCCATAAATTCAACATTGAAATGTGTTTTTAAATACGCTGTATGATATGATATTAATGCATATGCAGCAGAGTGCGATTTGTTAAAGCCATATTCAGCAAATTTTTCCATAAGGTCAAATATTTCATTTGCTTTACTTTCTGGTATGTTATTTTCTGTGGCTCCGTTTACAAAGGTAGAGCGCTCCTTCGCCATGGCTTCTGGGTCTTTTTTACCCATGGCTCGACGCAAGAGATCTGCACCTCCGAGGGTATATTTTGCAATGATTTGGGCGATTTGCATAACTTGCTCTTGGTATACAATAACCCCGTATGTATCACCTAAACAATTGTTTAATGAATCATGTGGGTAGGTTACCTCTACTTGCCCATGCTTACGCTTAATAAATTCTTCAACCATTCCAGAACCAAGAGGCCCTGGGCGATATAAAGCCAGCATGGCAATAATATCTTCAAAACAAGAAGGCTTAAGTTGGCGTAAGTATTGACGCATACCAGAGCTTTCCACCTGAAAAATACCATCAGTTTCGCCACGGGCATATAGTTCATAGGTGGCCACATCATTTAAGGCTAGTGTATCAAGGTCTGGAACTTCTTTTCCCTGATGTTTAATGGCGTCCAAGGTGTCTTGGATAAGGGTCATGGTTTTAAGGCCCAAGAAGTCAAACTTCACAAGGCCAACTTTTTCAACCATTTTCATGTCAAATTGGGTTACAAGTTCGCCACGTTTGCCTTTGTACAGTGGTAAATATTCTGTCATGGGCTTGTCAGAAACCACAAGCCCAGCCGCATGGGTTGAGGCATGGCGGGATAAACCCTCAAGACGTAAGGATGTATTTAATAGCCTTTTAATTTGAGCGTCTGTTTCATATAATTTTTTAAGTTCTGGCTCTTCATCAATGGCTTTTTGCACTGTCATTTTTAAATCATCGGGCACAAGCTTGGCTATGCGGTCAGTTTCCGCAAAGCTCATGCCAAGCGCACGACCCACATCACGAACCACAGCCTTTGCCTTCATCTTACCAAAGGTTGTGATTTGTGCGACGGAGTCTTCACCATAAGTATCAACCATATAGCGTATGACCTCTGCTCGGCGACGCTCGCAAAAGTCCACGTCAATATCAGGCAAGGATATACGCTCAATATTTAAGAAACGTTCAAAAAGTAAATTGTAGGGTATGGGGTCAATATTGGTAATGCGTAAAGCCCAAGCCACCAATGAGCCAGCAGCAGAGCCACGACCAGGCCCCACGGGAATATTGTTGTTTTTTGCCCAGTTAATAAAGTCCTGTACTATAAGAAAATAATCAGGAAAGCCCATTTCCAAAATAACTTCCAGTTCCAACTGCAGGCGGTCATGATACATTTGATGGTCAATGGTGGCAGAGTCTGGATGCTGAGCTAGGCGCTTTTTTAGCCCTTCTTCAGATAGGCGGCGAAACTCCGTAGCAGGGGTCATACCCTCTGGCACTTCATACACTGGAAAATAATGATCTTTAAAGTTTAGCTCCACATTGCATTGGTCAGCAATGCGAATGGTATTGGCAAGGGCTTCTGGCACGTGCTTAAAGTCTTTTTCCATTTGTTCTAAGGATTTGTAATATAAATCCCTAGTTTCAAAACGCATTCGTTTAGGGTCTTCAATATTCGTTTGAGTTTGAATGCATAAAAGCAAATCGTGGGCATCCACGTCAGATGCATCTAAATAGTGGCAATCATTAGTAGCTACCAGTGGTAAGCCCGTTTGTTTGGCAATTTCCATTAAGCCGTCATTAACTATGGTTTGATCAGCCAAGCCATTTGCTTGTAATTCAAGATAAAAACTATCAGGATAAATGCTAGCATATTCATTGCTTAGCTCAATGGCCTTGGCCATATCGCCTGCGCTAATGGCCCTTGGAATTTCGCCAGCAAGGCAAGCAGAGAGGGCGATTATACCTTCGGAATACTTTTTTAATAGCTCTTTATCAACACGAGGCTTGTAGTGAAAACCGTGAATATATCCATGGGTTACAAGTCTAATAAGGTTTTTGTAGCCTTCATTATCCTTGGCTAGTAAAACAAGGTGATGCCGCCTTCTGGCAAGGTCTGACTCACGGTCAGTGTGATCATGGCAAACATAAACTTCACAACCAATAATTGGTTTTATGCCAACCTTTTTGCATTCTAAATAAAAAAGTGTTGCCCCGTAGAGGTTGCCATGGTCAGTGATGGCAGCAGCAGGCATGCCAAAATCCTTGGCTCTTTTACATAAATCCTTAAGCCTTATGGCACCATCAAGGAGGCTAAACTCCGTGTGGCAATGCAGATGAACAAATTCTGACATGAAAAACCTTATTAATTCTGAGCGTTAATTGATTACTTCTAAAACTGGTTTTTGCCAAGTTCCGTTAATTACAGATTCTTGTGGTTCATACATACGCACAATACTATTCCAGCCATCTTCAATAGCTAAGCAATTTTCTTTATATTTCTCACACATACCAAAATATACTGTGTATGAACCGTCAGCATTAGCCTTGGCAGTGGCGCTATTAATGCTGGATAAACCATGCTTTGATTTAAATAAATATCCATCTTTATTGTAAATGGTGATTGACCAAAAAGCATTTACAGGTGCATCTTTAACATTAAGCTTATAAGCTTTTGCTTTGTTTTTTGGCTCTGGATTGTTGAAATACATGGCATTTTTTTGAGGAAGCCCCCCAAATCCACCAGCAGTTCCTACTAAAAAGTGAATGTAGTCAACTTCATTCTTAGGGCCAAACATATCATTGGCATTTTTTGCAACTTTGAAAAGGCCTAGTAATGATTCATAAATCTTGTTATAATCTTGCATATTCCATGCAATTTTAGCTAGGGCTTTACTGCTTTTTGCTTCAATTTTATATTGATCTTGAAGTTGGTTAGCTGCTTTTATGTCTTCAGGATTGTTGGCATCTACAAAAATACGCATAATAATTAAGGCATAATCTGTGCCCACATTTTCTTTATTAAGCTCATACTTGCCACCACCAATATTAACCATATTGGTATAGCCATCAGTATTAATAACTGCCATAGATATATACCTTTTATCAGCTTTTGGAATGCTAATGCTTGCCCCTTTGCTAACGTCAACAATGGCTATGCTGTATAATGTGTCGCGGTTCATGCGGATGATTTGTTGATTTTCAATGGGAGTAGGCTTTTTAATATGAGCCCATTTGTTTACGCCACCAGAACTTTTTAATATCCTATGCATAGTTAAATTAGTTTCTGCATTAGCATAGTTGCTAAAATCAACATTCACTTCTTTAGCATAGCTAAGTGTAGTAGTAATGGCGCAAAAAAAGCATGTTAATGTAATCGCCTTAAAAATTTTATTAAAATTCATATTTTACTCCATGCATGGGGTTAAAAATTGCTCTCAGAAAAGTACAATACATCGTAAGCCATGGCAATAGGATTTGCTAATTTTCAATGGTTATATAATATAAATAGTTGACAGCTAAAACAAACATAAGAACGCGTAATTATATGCTTAAATAAATATGCTAAAATAAAGTATATCCCTGCACATGCTAATTTTACCTTGTGTAGAGTGGGGCTTGGGCGTATATAAAAGCCCATGAATTTGGATATATCTAATTATGAAGCGCAATTTTCAAGCTATGCTCAAGCTTTTTGTATGGCAGAAAATGAAAATAAGGGAATGCTTGAGCTTAAAGTTATTCATACTCAAGCAGTTCTTGCGCATATGCATAAATTAATTGAAGAAAAGAACCTTGCTCCATATGGCAGGGCTTGCTTATTGGCAGCCTTATTTCATGATGTGGCACGCTTTCCACAATTTGCCCGCTGGCGAACCTTTAAGGATAGTAATTCAACAAATCACGGGCGTTTAGGGGTTAAAGTTTTGAAGGAACAAGGCTGGTTAAAGCATGAATCTTTAGAGCTACGCCATCAAGTTTTTGCAGCGGTTGGAATGCACAATCGTTTTAGTTTACCACAAAATTTACCAGAGGATATCAAGCTCATAACTCTAGCTTTAAGAGATGCCGATAAACTGGATATTTTTCGTGTGATGAGTGAGCATTTTTGCACGAATAATCAGGAGGATAGTGCTGTTACCTTCTATGCCAAGGATGAGCCTGAAAAATGGTCACCAAACATAATTAAGGCTATTTATGAACAGCGTTTAGCTTCCTATGGTGATATAGTTTACATAAATGATTTCAAATTATTACTAGGGACTTGGCTACATGAATTACACTTTGAGGCAACCAAGAAAGCTCTTGTAAAGTCTGGTTATTTAAATCTTATATTGCAAGATTTGCCTAAAGACTTAGAAGTTCAACAAGCTAAGGAATATGTTCTTAATTTATTAAAATCGATGAGTTAATTTTGAAAGTATTAGATGCCGCCAGACTTTATGAACCATTATTAGGTTCAATCCTTAAACCTTTACGTCAAGAAGTGTTAAAATTAGCCTGTATTAGCAAGGATGATATGCTTTTAGATTGTTGTTGTGGTGCTGGGGGATTTTTAAAGTGTCACATTAATAATAGTGGAAATGTTCCTATAGGTATTGATATTAGCCTTAGTATGCTTATGCAGGCTAAAAAAAATGCTCCTAGCGCCAAGCTTTTTTGTGCAGATGCATCAAAGCTACCTTTTGCATCTAAGAGTATGGATGTAGCAAGTGTTTGTATGGCTTTGCATGCCATGCCCTTGCATGTGGCTAAAGCATGCTTGGAGGAACTTTGCCGCGTAGCTAAGCGTGTGATTATTGCTGACTACTGTTTAACAGAACGCAATTTATATTTTTTAGCAACTAGCTTTGCCCATACAGTGGAGTTTTTGGTGGGGGGTGAGCACTATAAATGCTATAAAGAGTTTATGCGCATAGGGGGTATTGAGGGCTTTTTACGGCAGATGAACTTGGAGCCAAGCACAAGGCAAATGGCATTGGGCGGTAGTGTGCTTATTCTTGATCTAGAGTGTTGAGATGTAACATATTTTTAGGGACTTCACCAGGCCCTGGTATTAAATATGTTTCAGGATTAATATTGTACCAATTAAACCACATGCTATAAACCCCAAAATATTGCTGCATGGCCGCGCCACTCATGTTGCCCTTCAAGGCTTGGCCTGTGCTCATATCCCATATTGTTTGAGTTGCAATATCTTTAAGTACCCCATTATTCATAATAAATAATGATGGCTTTTCCCATACATGACGATTAAAAATTCGTACAACATCTAGCTTCTTGTCATGCACTGCTAAAAGGGGGCTATCCCCAATAAAAAAGTTAACAGCACCTTCTTGTTTTACATATTTTACGTCAATGGCTAGCCTAACGCCGTTATATTCAAGGCCGATTACAGGGTTTTTATAAGGTAGCCGAATGTCTGTGTATTGCACTTCAAATGCTAAAGTTTCATCATCGTAATAAGTGCCTGTTTTCAAATAATTTCCATATGGGTCACGCCCATAAGCTTTGCGGCTCCCTCTTGGAGTTGCAAGCACTGGTGCCTTAGGAAATACACTTTTTGCAGCACCCCATTTTGTCCAATATGTTGGCAAGATAGGAAGGCCACGCCCAGCCATGGGGCCTTCAAAGGCCATACCTATGGTTTGTAGCCATAAGCTACCAGTATTTCTATCAATTAATATTGTATTGCCATCATAAAGTCTGCCTTCTGCATCAAATCTTAAATCAGTACCTTCAAGTGTGCTTTGAAAGGCTGCAAGGCTACCTGTAATGGGGCAATATGTAATGACATATGAGGTTTTGCCAATAACTTCATTAACAACTTGATGCCATACCATAAGTCGTTGCGGGTAAATACGAGGGCCACCTGGTAAATCAACAATAAATACAGGTTCTTCCTTGTCTAGCTTTAAGGCTGCATCCATCACAGTTATGTAATCAGGGCGATAAAAAGAGCTAATACTTCCATAGCCTATGTTTGTATTAAGCACTCTCTTGGAAATATTAGCTAAATCTTCAGGTGAGGAGGGTATGGCATAAGCCACTTGCGAAAAACTAAAGCAAGCAATAATTAAGCATATGGTGAAGGTTAACTTTTTCATATTTGCTTATAATATTTGGTGTTATGCTCCAATTTGGTCGCGGTTCATGCACTCGCTAAAAATATAGTCCCTTAAAGCCTGAGGCCAAGGACGTGGGGGTATTTTTAACGCTGTTACGAGCTTTGAGGTGTTTAAGACTGAAAAAGCAGGGCGAACTGCCTTTTGTGGCCATTCTGCAGAGGAAATGGGGTTAACACGGCAAGGAGCTTCGGCAATGGATATGGCCTCACTAGCAAGCTCACACCAAGATGCACGACCGCTGTTTACAGCGTGGTAAACGCCAGTTAAGCCTTTATCAGCTGCAAGCATGCTCCAAGTTGCTAAATCAATTGAATATGTTGGTGAACCAATTTGGTCATGCACAACAGAAATTTGTTCATTGTTATAGCAAGCATCAAGAATTGAAGTAATAAAATTTTTGCGCCCTGGTCCAAAAAGCCATGCGGTGCGTAAAATACAACTATTATCAGGAGCAATTTCCATAACTGCCTGTTCACCAGCAAGCTTGGTACGCCCGTATACTGACATGGGGTTAGTGGGGCTTTCCTCAGAGTAGCATTGCGAATTATCACCAGAAAATACAAAATCTGTGCTGTAATGTATAAGATGTATGCTGCGTGATTTTGCTAATTGGGCAAGGGAAGCAGGTAAAGCACGATTCCATATAAATGCGTTGCGTTCATCATCTTCTGCATTGTCAACTTGCGTCCAAGCAGTGGTGTTAAATATATGATCGGGGCGAAAACAATTTATTTTTTTTTCAATAAATGATATATTTAATAAGTCGCCATCATTCCTGCCAACTGCCTCAACTTGCCACCCATTTGCCATGAGCACGCGCACTAAAGCCTGACCAAGAAGTCCGGTACGCCCCCCAAATACGAGAGCTTTTTTCTTCATGCTTCCTCCAAGTCCAACAAAAAAGTCAAACACGCAAAATATAACTTTTTAATTCTTGATGGTCAATATATTTAATGGGAGTAAGTTAATCAGTAAAAAAATATTTAATATTTCAGAGTATTGTAATATTGAATGTTTGCATTTTATGTTTGGATTTTTTGCTGTATCCACTTAATTTATTGATTGAATTATTGATTTGCTTAACTATTTTGAGCATTGTCATAATAATGTGGACTTGGCATATGTTAGCCAAGGCAATGCTTGCCTTGTATGGCATAAAGTGGTTAAACTAAGGTATGAAACAAGGCATACTCCTCGCCGCCTTTGGCTCCAGCAACCCGCAAGGTGAAAATACACTTAAAGCTTTTGACTTGGCTGTGCGCAGTCGTTTTGATGGCTTGCCGTTGCGTTGGGCTTTTACGTCATTATTATTGCGTGAAAGGCTTGCAGCAGCACGCATTAAGCGTGACTCTGTAACCAAGGCCCTGCAGAAAATGTGCTTTGAGAAATACACCCACGTCGTGGTGCAACCCTTGCAAACCATACCCGGAAGTGAATATTCAGCATTGTTACAAGATGTGGAGCGGGTCAAAAAAGAATATAAAATGCAAATTTTTGTGGGCGAGCCTTTGCTTGCTTCGGAGCAAGATGTTGAAACGGCGGCCCGTGCTGTTGTTAGCCATGTACCGAGCAAGCGTATGGCAAATGAAGCTGTGGTACTCATGGGACATGGGGCACTGCATCAAGCTGTTCAGCGTTATGAAGATTTGGCTCATGCTGTGTATCGTATTGATAAATCAATACATGTTGGGGCGATGAATGGCCCAGTTACCTTAGATACGATTTTGCCAAAGCTTGAAGGCTCAACAAAAGTATGGCTTATGCCGCTACTTTCTGTAGTTGGGCAACATGCGCTTAAAGATATGGCCGGCAAGGGCAAAAATTCATGGCGGAGCATCATTGAGGCAAATGGGCATGAATGTATACCAGTGTTGCATGGCATTGCAGAATATGACGGCTTCATTAATATCTGGCTAGAGCATCTAGGCAAAACAATTGATAATATGAGGATAGCATGCGAGCTATAATTGTATTCACCATGCTTTTTTCAGTACTGTGGGCAGGGCAAAGCCAAGCAGGCGAGGCAAATTTATTTAATCCCTATATGCATGAACGCCTGCCTTCACAAAAAATTAGCAATGCAGATAAAGAGATGGCGAAATCCATGGGCGGTAAAAGCCTAAGCCTTCAAGACGAGGCCAGCCATAGAACATTTTGGCGGCAAGAAGTTTACCCCTTAGTTTTTGGCAATGCCATGGCTAAGAGCGAAATAATTGTATTTATTGATTATGCATTGCCAAATAGTGAAGCTGTGTGGGGAGAGGTTGTTAAAGCCTCCAAATCCTTAAACGCGCAAAGCTCAAAAATTATAGTATTTTCAAAAAATAGCGAACAATACGGCACAGAACTCATGGGCGGAGGTATTTGGATAGCACATTCAAGGCCAGCATATGCCATGGATTTTTTTAGCTATTCACTACGCCGCTGGAATGAAGTCAAAAGAACCCAAGCCGCAAATGGCACTAAACGCCCCTTTGTGTATGAATATGACGCCACAGCCAATAAAAAGGATTTTCCTATACTTTATAGCTATTTAATTCTAGTAAAACCAGCGTTAACCAACCAAGAACACAACAATATAACAAAATACGCCTTTGACGCTGGCAATGTGAATATGTACCAAGCAACCACTGCCGCGAAGGAATATGACGTTGAACAATTCCCAGCCGTGGTGGTAAACGGCGAGCACATTAAAAAGCCCACAGCACAAAGCATCTTAAATGCTTTGGAGTAGATTAAATTTTATCGATTTTGATTTGAGAAAGTTTAAGTAAAGATTGGTTATTGATGTTAATTGAATTTATTGTATGTTCAAGGTTATTTGCTTTGCAAATAACACGAAAAATTTGGAAAGCCCCTGCGGGGGC
>CAYJCI010000048.1:0-12977 GCA_964368595.1 uncultured Desulfovibrionaceae bacterium | reverse complement strand
GGGCGTGTCTTTTTTGAAAAATGCGTGGAAACGCATTTTTCAGCATCAACTAAATTAAACCTACTCCCCCCACCGTATTAACGAAAAACCTTAATGCATTCTTAGTTATTAATTATAAATATTTTTAATATGTTACTAATACATTAGCTTTTGTATTTCTTAGCTTTTAATCTTTTTATTAGGTGTTTCACCTAAATTTTTAGCTCATAATAGGTGATTGCCTTATTGTGCTTTTTTTCTCAAACTATAAATTCTTTTTTGAAGTGTTTTAAAAATCTGTGTATTTAGAAAGGGGGTATACATGCCTATCCGTAAGATTCTAATGTTTTGTGGACTTATAATACTTTGCTTTGCAAGTATTGCCCTAGCCGCTGAAACTGACCCAGCTACCACTCAAGAAGTGCAAGCTACAACTCAAGCTACTTCTGAAGAAGCTCAAGCTGTAGCCGAAGCCGTCACTCAAAGTGACATGAAATGGTGGTATTGGCCCTTAGCCCTTCTTGTTTTCTGTTTTGTGCTTGGCATTATTGCAGTGCTTGCAGGCGTGGGCGGAGGTGTACTATTTGTACCGCTAGTAAGTGGCTTCTTCCCCTTCCATCTTGACTTTGTACGTGGTGCTGGTCTGATGGTAGCCCTTGCTGGTGCACTCGCTGCAGGCCCTGGCCTCTTAAAACTTAACCTAGCAAGCCTACGTTTGGCCTTGCCTGTTGCTCTTGTGGCATCGACCTTCTCCATTGCTGGTGCTATGATTGGTCTTGCCCTACCTGCTCACATTGTACAAATATGTTTAGGTGTTACCATTCTTGGCATTGCTGTACTATTACTGCTTTCCAAAAACTCAGTATTCCCTGAAGTTAAAAAACAAGACGCCATTGGCGTTGCCCTTGGCATGAATGGTGCTTTCCTTGAGCCATCATCAGGCGAAGTTATTAGCTGGAAAACACATCGCACTCTACCTGGCATCTTACTATTTATTGTTATTGGATTAATGGCTGGTATGTTTGGTCTTGGTGCTGGTTGGGCAAATATTCCAGTACTTAACTTGCTAATGGGTGTTCCGCTAAAAGTTTCTGTAGGTACATCTAAATTCTTACTATCCATTGCTGATACATCAGCCGCTTGGGTATATCTAAATCAAGGGGCAGTTATCCCCATGATTGCTGTACCTTCAATCATAGGTCTTATGGCTGGTTCTGTAATTGGCGTACGATTACTATCAATAGCTAATCCAAAATTCATTCGCTATATGGTTATTGGCGTACTTGGCTTTGCCGGTGTACAAGCTCTGCTTAAGGGCATAGGATAAGGAGTATATCATGGAAAATAAAGACGTTGCAGCATCGCCAGCGCAATTACGCTATGCAAATTTATTGTACTGGGGATCCGTTATTGGTTTTGTAGTTATGCTTGTCACCTTCCTTATGTACGTGCTTGAGCTAGGCATCAAGCCTGCACATGTGCCTGTAGAAAACCTTGTTAACTCTTGGCATCTTAGCGCAGCTGAATTTAACGCTAAGCACGCTGTACCCATAGGCTGGGGCTGGGTTAACTTGCTCGCAACTGGCGACTTTGCTAACTTCATTGGTATTGCAATATTAGCTGGTATAACCATTCTTTGTTATATACAGCTTGCTATTGATTTTTTCCGCACCAAGGAAAACCTCATGGCAACTATTGCTGTTATTGAAGTTATAGTTCTAACAGTTGCTGCTACTGGACTTGTTGGTGGAGCTCACTAAAACTTGCAATAATGCAAGAAGCTTAAGTTACTTTATCGCATGAAAAATGCATCAACAATAGTAACTTAATTAAACTGCATATACTTCTAAGGGGTATTTCTGTTCGGGCTAGGGGTAAATCCTCTCCTTCGCAGAAATACCCCTTACTTTTTTGGGCGCTATTTTGAATTTAAACTTGGCTTGGGCTATGTTTAAATAACTTGATGGTGTTTTTCTTTTATATTTGCTTTACAATGAGCTTGGCCTAATATACTGTCTTCGCCAGCTAGGGGAACTGTAAAAAGTTGAGAATGGGCTTGGCCCTAACCCTTTGAACCTGATGTAGTTCATACTGCCGTAGGGAAGCTTTCTACCCTATGGCTTTTTAATTTTTTAATGGAGGCCATATGTCTATCTTCACCAAGAACACTGCTCTATCAACACTTGCTAATGAACATTTACCTACACTTTGCCAAGAAGAAGGCCTTAGTGAAGATTTTGTACGCCAAGCCATTGAAGATGGCACAATGGTTTTACTTGGAAACCCAAATCACAAAAACCTCAAGCCCTGCCTAATAGGCCAACCATCACGTATAAAAATTAATGCAAATATTGGCACATCGCCACTTTCCCATTGCTTAAAAACTGAAGAAACAAAATTACACTCTGCACTAAATGCTGGTGCGGATACTGTCATGGACCTTTCAATATCTGGTGACCTTAACGCCATTCGCATGGGTATGTTAAGCTCTTGCCAAGCTCCACTTGGCACAGTGCCCATCTATGCCATTGGTCAAAGCTTACTTGATGCAGACAAAACCATAGCCGCCATGACAGTTGAAATGCTCATGGAAGAAATACAAAAACAAGCCGAGCAAGGCGTTGATTATATGACCCTTCACTGCGGATTGACCAAGCGTGGTGCACAATGGGGTGATACTAATATGGACACAGCTGGGGGCAGAGTCATGGGCATTGTTTCGCGTGGTGGTGCTATGCTTGCTCGTTGGATGCTTGAGCATGATAAAGAAAATCCACTCCTTACAAATTTTGACCGTATTTTAGATATTGCTATTAAATATAACGTGACCCTATCATTGGGTGATGGCTTGCGCCCTGGCGCTGGCATAGATGCAGGCGATGCTGCACAATGGGAGGAAGTGCTAACCCTTGGCCGTCTTGTGTTGCAAGCTAAGGAGCGTGGTGTGCAAGCCATGATTGAAGGCCCAGGCCATGTGCCCTTGCACGAAGTTGAAGCACAAATTAAAGGCATTAAAAAATTAACCCACAATGCCCCACTCTACGTGCTTGGGCCACTTGTTATTGATAGCGCCCCTGGTTATGACCACATGGCAGGAGCCATTGGTGCGGCCATTGCCGTGCAGGCTGGTGTTGATTACCTATGCTATTTAACCCCTGCTGAGCATCTGACCCTTCCCAATGCCCAAGATGTTTATGAAGGTGTTATGGCAGCAAGAGTGGCTGCCCATGCTGGCGAAGTTGCGCTACAAAGCCCAAGAGCTGTAGCAAGGGAAAAAGCCATGAATGTGGCGCGACGTGCACTTGATTGGCAAGGCATGGCAAATGTGGCCCTTGACCCTAGCATGCTTGAGAAGCGCCGCGAAGATCACTCTCATGAAGAAACTTGTGCCATGTGCGGTAAATTTTGCGCAGTAAAAATGTTACGCGACAGAGAGAAAAATTAATAAAGCTAATTATAAATATAAGTAAGCGCAATATTCGCATGTAAATATTTCTTGCAAGCCTTATGTTTTTAGAATATATTCCGTTCCGTGTAGTATGTGAGTATATTTTGTATTACCACAAACTGAGGTAAGATTTTAAGAGTGAGTGTTTCTAATAACAATAAGGCTTTTGCCGCTCTGCCTTCTCATTTAGCTTCTGAGTTTCTTGACTCTATGCCTACGTGCTTTAGCTATTGGGATGAAAACCTCAATACCATTTATTGCAATCAAGCCTACATAAATCTTTTTGACCTTACAGATATTGAAACATACAAAATCAACCATGCTGAATTTTCACCAAAATTTCAGCCCAATGGGCAATCTTCAGCAGAGCTTGGCAGCACTTACATAAAGACTGCCCTTCAAGAAGGTGAATGTAAATTCACTTGGCTACACCAAAAACTCAATGGTGAGCCCGTTCCTACCGAAATCACTCTTAAGAAAATCATGCATGAAGGTAAAGCACATTTAGCTTGCTATTTGCATGACATGCGCGACATAGTCGCCAGTGAACAAAAAATTGTTGAAGATAAAAAGCACAAGCAATTCTTACTAGATACCATGCCCCTTGCCACTCAAATTTGGTCAAGCGATTGTAGCATTATCGAATGTAGTAAAGAAACTGTGCGCATGTTTGACCTAGAGGATGAGCAAGACTTTTTTGATAATTTTAACAAACTACTTCCTGAGCTTCAGCCTGACGGTTCAAACTCCGTCGAAAAAGTAAAAAGCATAATGCAATACGTTTTCGACAAGGGCTATACTCGTATAGATTGGGTACATATAAACCTAAAAGGTGAGCTCATTCCTTGCGATGTAACACTTGTACGCGGTGAGCAAAATGGTGAAGTTGTTGTATTTGTTTACTTATTAGACCTACGTAAACATTACGAAAATTTAGAAAAAGTTCAAACTGCTGAACAATATACCAAACTCATTTTAGACGCCTGCCCCTTAGGCACATTAATGTGGGATAAGAACTTTAATCTCATTGATTGCAATAAAGGCATGGCCGTAATGTTTGGCCTGCAAGAAGCTCATGAATTTATAGATAATTTCCTAGATCTTATACCAAAGTATCAACCTGATGGCACCATCTCTCTTGATCGTATGGAGAAAGCCTTACAAGATGGACTGAAAAATGGCACAGCGTATTCTTATTGGGTAGGCCAAAGCCTTGATAAAAAGCCCATAGCTACTGAAGTAATTTTAACTCGCGTTGAATACAATGGCGAATATTTCATAGCTGGATATGTAAAAGATTTAAGAGAAATTGAAGAAACGCGCCAAAAAGTACAAGCCGCAGAGGAATTTACTCAAGCAATGCTTAATGGCGTGCCAATTGCCATTAGTATTTTAGACTCTACTTTCAATCGCATTGACTGTAATAATACCATGATTGAACTTTTTGGCTTTGAATCCAAACAAGATGCCATCAAAAATGCCCTTCAAACCATGCCTCAATTCCAGCCTGATGGCACAAGCTCTTTTGAATTATCACGTAAAAAATACTTTGAAGTGTGGGAAAAGGGCGAAGCTTGCTTTGAAGTTATGGCCCAACATATGAATGGAGAGCCCATTCCTGTCAACGTTAAACTTATTCGCAGTCTAGTTAATGGCAAAGACGTTATCATTAACTATATGTCTGACTTAAGAGAAACTAAGGCCAACATTAGAAAATTAAAAGAAGCAGAAGCACGAGTTCGTACCGTTATTGACGCTTCACCACTTTGTATTAATATATTTAATAACAGAGGTACACTTGTTGACTGTAACGCTGCTAGTTGGCAAATTTTTGGCCTTAAAAACAAAAGTGACTTCATTAATAATTTCCATAAATTATTCCCAGAAGTCCAGCCAGACGGCAAGCCCTCTGCTGAGATGGTGCGAGATGCCATTCAAAAAGCCATGCTACACGGTGAATATCGCATAAAAGCTTCAAGCAAAACCGTCTATGGTGAGCCCATACCTTGCGATGTAATACTAAAAGGCACCACAATAAATGGCGAAAAAGCCATAATTTCCTATGTGCAAGATTTAAGAGAAATCAACGCAGCACTTGAAAAAGCCAATACGGCAACACAAGCCGCAGAGCAAAGTGCCAAGGCTAAAAGCGAATTTTTAGCCAATATGAGCCATGAAATTCGCACCCCCATGAACGGCATACTTGGGCTATTGCATATTTTATCACGCACAAGCTTAAACCCTACCCAGAAAGACTATCTTGCAAAAACGGAACTATCTGCCAATAATCTTTTGCATATTATTAATGATATATTAGACTTTTCTAAAATAGAAGCAGGCAAGATTGAAATTGAGGAAATACCATTTAATTTACATGATGTTTGCTCAGAATTGCAAAGCTTGTTTATGCCTCAAATTGAAGAAAAGAAGCTAATTTTTGCCTTAAACGAAGGGCCATTTCCCATCATGCCAGTTTTGGGCGACCCTACACGCCTAAAACAAGTTTTAATTAACCTTATAGGCAATGCCATTAAGTTCACACATAAAGGCACAGTATCTTTAACTATTGAGGCTGAGCTTCAAAGTAAAGCTGAAATGCATTGCAAATTCATTGTAAGTGACAGCGGCATTGGCTTAAGCAAGCAACAAAGTTCCAAACTATTCACAGCATTTACTCAGGCTGATGCTTCCGTTACACGCAAATACGGCGGAACTGGCCTTGGACTTACAATTTCAAAAAGCATTGTAGAGATGATGCGCGGTGAAATTAGCGTAGACAGCACTCCAGGCAAAGGCTCAACCTTTACCTTTACAGCTATATTTAGGCTACCTGAGGAGCAAGAAATTGCAGCTTATGAAAATAGCCAAAATGTTACCCCCATAGAACAAGTAACCCGCAATGCACATCTTCTACTAGTAGAAGATAATGATATAAATCAAATCATTGCTGAAGAGCTACTAACCCAAGTCGGCTACACTCTTGACATTGCTAATAATGGGAGAGAAGCCATTGATATGCTAAGCAAAAAGCATTATGACCTTGTGTTAATGGATATTCAAATGCCCATTATGGACGGCCTTACCGCCACAAGGCAATTGCGCATGATGGAGCAATTTAAGAACTTGCCCATAATTGCCATGTCTGCTCATGCCATGACGGGCGATAAAGAAATAAGCCTACAAAATGGCATGAATGACCACATTACCAAGCCAATTTCACCTGCCATACTTTATAATACTCTTGATTATTGGCTAAATATGAAATCATAGCACAACTTCAGTGCATTCAATTAGTCATCCTGCTTAGCTTAAAACCCAATTCTAATTTTCTAGCTCGTGTTTTTTTAAGAGTTCGTAAAAGTACCCTCTAGAGATACCTGCAGCTTTTGCACAATTTCGTATATCACCTTGATATTGCATCAATAAATGTTTAATATAGTCCCGCTCTGTCCTTGCTTTCCATTCTTTAAGTTTTGGAATTTCATCATACTGCGCTAAAGCATGTGAACAAGTTTTAACTTTTACTTGTTTTTTCATTTTATCTTGAGCAGTGCGAGCAATACTTACGCGCATATCTGTTGGTAAATGCACTACAAATAGCTGGTCATCATCCTTGGATGAAATACAAGCGCGCTCAATACAGTGCATAAGCTCCCTCACATTTCCAGGCCATGTATATGCCTGCAAAGCTTCAATAAAATGAGATTCCATAGCTTTAATGGGCATATTATATTTTTTACAATAAATATTCACAGCATGCGCGGCAAGGGTTGAAATATCTTCTCTTCGTTCCCGCAAAGGGGGAATGTATATGGCCATGCCTTGCAAGCGATATAAAAGATCTTTACGAAAAAGCCCTTCCTCCACAAGTTTATTTAAATCTTTGTTAGTAGCAGCAACTAACCTGAAATCACTAAAAATTTCATCCACACCACCCACAGGCCGAAATGTTCGTGTTTCTAAAAAGCGCAGAAAGGCCTTTTGCATGGATAGTGGCAGTTCGGCAACTTCATCAAGGAATAATGTCCCTGTATTTGCCGCAAATATTAAACCATCCTTACTTTTATCAGCACCAGTAAATGCGCCACGCACATGCCCAAAAAGGTGACTCTCCAATAAATTTTCAGGCATAGCCGCACAATCTACAGCGATAAATGGCCCAGAGGCTCGCAATGAATTTTGAAAAAGAGTTTTTGCAAATAATTCTTTACCAACTCCAGTTTCACCTAATAATAATACATTTACATCACTAGCTGCTGCATTTTTTAATAATGTACAGGCTTCATTTAATGAGCTACTTGAGCCTAATATTTTTTCTCTAGCAAAATTTGAATTTTGATATTCATGAGAAACGCGCCCCATGCGATGAGTCATGGCTTGCTTTAGAATTTGAAATATTGTTTTTACACCAAATGGCTTTGACAAAAAATCCCATGCCCCTGCGCGCAAGGCCGCCTCTGCCACATCGCCATCGCTATAGCCTGTAATTACAATAACATTTGGCTTACTTGGTAAATCTATAACCTTTTTAAGCTGTGCAATGCCATCACCGTCTGGCAATATTTTATCCAATACAACAACATCAACCCCATTTTTGCCATGGTCTAGCCCCTCGGCAATGGAGCTTGCCTGTAAAACTTCAAATCCAAGGCGCACACCCACATCAGCAATCAAGGCTCGCAAAACAGGCTCATCATCAATAATGAGTATTTTGGGCATATTACACTCGCTTTTTTAAATAGCTATATGCATTAATATGCGCATCTACTAGCTTACTACAAGCAACATCAGTTATGGCTCTTTCCTCTACCCACGCAGCCTCACGCTGTAAACGAGTTAAGCACAAGGTCGCAGCAGAGTTTTTAATACTATGGGCCGCTGCCCTTATTTCACTTTCTTGCTCTGAAATAATGGCATTTAAGAGTTTCTCATGTTGAGAGTCATAATCTTCAACCCATATTTTCATGAGCCTATTTAATAACTCATCATCATTATTCAGCATATCAAAAGCTGCCACGTAATCAAATATAGGTAATTCTTGTTCAGCTGTTTTGGCAGTAGACACTAACTTAATAATATCTTCAGCTGAAATTGGTTTAAGCAGTATTTTTTCAATACTAAGGCTTTGTAGTTTCTGTTTATCAACATCTAAAACCGAGGCACTCATTAAAATTATTGGTGTTTTAGTGCAACCTTCATACTGTCTAATATGTGATGCAGTTTCAACACCATCCATACCTGGCATGCGCATATCCATTAATACAATATGTGGCCTAAGGTTGGTTAAAAGCTCCAAAGCATGCTCACCACTTATGGCAACATGCACCTGACAACCAATTTTTTCAAGCAAGGCTTGAACAAAGTAGGCAGTGGCCCTACTATCCTCAACCAGAAGGACTTGAATGCCAGCACCTGAGAAATCTTTATCAGTATTATCTTGTTTTTCTAAATCATTATCTAAACCATGACCAATTTCTGCTGGAATAAAGACTTTAAAACATGTCCCCTCACCAAGCGTACTATTTACGCTAATGCCACCTTGCATTAACTGCACAAGTTCTTGCACAATGCTTAAGCCAAGGCCAGTCCCAACCATGTCATTACATTTTGCATTATTACCACGTTCAAAACGCACAAAGATATTTTCTTGATCTTCCTCAGCAATGCCAGACCCTGTATCTTCCACTTCAAAATACAAAATATTATCATTATAGCTAACAGTTACACTAATTTTCCCAAATACTGTAAATTTCACAGCATTATTGATTATATTAGCCAAGACTTGCCTTATCCTGCAAGCATCACCAATGAGATATTGAGGTACGTCATGAGCTATATTAAGATTAAATTTTAGCCCTTTGGCTTTACATTGCGGTAAAAACATTTCACAGCATTGCTTAATTTCAAAACGCAAATCAAAATTTGCAAAATCTAAACGCACTTTATCAGCATTTAGCGCTGCATAGTCAGTAATATCTGACACCATCTCTAAAAGTGAGGCACTGGCAAGATGCAGATATTTAATTATTTTCTTTTGTTCATCTGGGCAAGTTTCACGCTCAAGTAGCTGAGTCATACCCATAATGCCAGATAATGGGGTTCGCATGTCATGGCTCATATTGGCGATGAAAGCTTCCTTCACCTTTTCCTGAACCTCTCTAATTCTTGCTTTGCGATGTCGTGTAAAACTCATAAAACCAATAAAGAGCGTACCCACAATGGCCATAAATATATACGCAAACAAAAGATTCTTATTTTGCACTTTTACATTTGTCGCAATATGACGCGCATCTAAGCTAATACTAACTCCACCAAGCACATCCCCAACCGCAACATTTTTATGACAATGAAGGCAAGATTCAATGGCATACAGTGGCCTTAAATACCTGAAACGATCAGAAAATCCATCATGTACATATGCATAAATCTCTGTTTCTCCAGCGGTATTTTTTTCAAAAGCTTGCATTTCCCAGAGGTCAGCTTTATTTTCTGGGCGCAATGGTTTGGGGCTAGTTACCTTAAAATAAGCCCCTGGTAAGTTGCTATTTTCACTAATTTGCCTGCTCATATACGCTGGATTTATCAAAACAAATCTAGTTCCGTCAGCCAAAGAAACGCTACGCTTATCCTCAGGAAGCCACTCATTGGCTACGCCAAAATCACTTTCACGCACATAAACTCCGCCATGCCTTGAGTTCCAATTGCGTGTATCAAGAACAAAGCTATATAGTGTTTGCGCTTGGGTTAGCATTTGCTCATCCATGTGCTCTGTATTAATTGAGCTTGCATGGTTGTATAAAAATGCCATAAATGCGCACCAAAACACACTAACTAAAATAGCGTAGCGTGATTTTCTCCATAACCAATTCCAGGATGCTTGTGAGTCGTTGTCATGCATAGCTTAAAAACTGTCATATTTTTCTGAATAAAGCAATAGTAGGAATGATTTCTTTTAGTTTTTATATAATATTTTTCCATTTTTTCATTTAATATAAATTTAAGTTATAACATTTCAATACCTGCAATTATCTATAATAACATATTTATTAGCTAAATTTTATAATAATTTTTCATTAACAATTCACAAAAAAATAATATAAAAAAAATTTCAAATCAAAATCAATTAACGGCATATTTCTTGTAATAGATGCATTAAGTATCATCATAGGGTTGGTACAGAGAATTTAAGGAGGTAATGTATGGGAGCATCTCGCCACGGTCCGTGGCTAAAAACGATGTTACTTGGCATTGCTGTGGGGGTTGGTTTATTTGCAAGTGCTGCCATTGGTATGCATTACACAGATCAGCGACAGTTTTGTGGAAAATGTCACGTTATGGCAGAGGCTGCCGTAACTCACAAAATGTCCACACATGCAAACTTATCGTGCAATAGCTGTCACGCACCAACAAATCTGATTAGCAAAATCCCCTTCAAAGCCGTAGAAGCATTGAAAGACGTCACATCTAATATACAAGGCAAGGATGTAGCCTTGAGTATTAGTGCCAGAACAAAGGATGTTGTAAACGCAAATTGTAAATCTTGCCACGCTATTACCAATATAAATGTGGCCAGTATGGAGGCAAAGCCTTATTGCGTTGACTGTCACCGCAATGTGGCGCATATGCGCCAAAAGCCCATCAGCACAAGGATGGTAGCCGATGAATAATATTAAAACTTATTTTAGCCTAGTGGTTATGTCAGTATTTTGCCTTATTATGGCAACCGGTTGCTCTGATACAAGCACTGAACTTGAAACACCAAAGTTCAAATCTGGCCTTTCTTCAGATGAAATTGATAATTCTGCTTTTGAAAAGCCCTTCCCTGCTCAATATGCTTCATTTGAAAAAAATGCTGAAGCATCTATCATGACAGTTTATAAGGGTTCAGTGCATTATCGTAAAAATGATGATTTCTCCCCGTTGCCTAAGGGTTACAAATATGCGCAGCCATATTTGAAAAACCTTTGGCTTGGGTACCCTTTTAGCTACGAATATAACGAAGCACGCGGGCATACCTATGCCATTGATGACTTGGTTAATATTGATCGCATCAACCGTTTTTCTGAAAAAGGTGGACTTCCTGCCACTTGTTGGAATTGTAAAACACCTAAGATGATAGAATGGGTTGAGGAGAAAGGCGATAAATTCTGGAGCGGGGATGCCAATGAATATCGTGATAAACTTGATGCACGAGATCATACCATTGGCTGTGCCAACTGCCATAACCCTGAAAACATGGAACTTCGCCTCTATTCTGAGCCATTAAAAGATTGGCTCAAGAGAAGTGGTAGAGATATTGAAAACATTTCACGCAATGAAATGCGCTCATTAGTGTGTGCACAATGTCACGTGGAATACTATTTTCAAAATAAAGACAATGGCCCAGCCGCAAAGCCTGTATTCCCGTGGGATAACGGCTACGGCCCTGAAGATATGTATCAATACTACAAAAGCCATGGCCCCCAAAATGGTGAATTTGTTGACTGGACACATGCAGCATCAAAAACACCAATGATTAAGATGCAACACCCAGAGTATGAAACTTGGATTGATGGCCCTCACGGTGCGGCTGGCGTATCTTGTGCAGATTGCCACATGGCCTATGAGCGCGTGGATGGCAAGAAAGTTTCTAGCCACTGGTGGACTGCACCTTTAAAAGATCCACAAATGACAGCTTGTCGTCAGTGTCACTCTGACAAAACTGCAGAGTACCTAAAAGAACGTGTTGTTTACACTCAAGAAAAAACCTTTAGTCAACTACTAAAAGCTCAAGAAGTCTCAGTTAAAGCTCATGAAGCTGTGCGCCTTGCGGCTGATTATGCTGGCGAAAGAAGTGCTAATTATGATGCACTCATGTTAGAAGCAAGAGATATGGTACGCAAAGGTCAATTATTCTGGGACTATGTATCAGCGGAAAATAGCGTTGGCTTCCACAATCCAGCCAAGGCCCTAAATACTTTAATGTCCTCCATGGAATATAGCCAAAAGGCGATCGACCTTGCAACCGAAGCCACCAACTATGGCATTAATGCTGCCATTGCTGGTGATATTAAAACCATTGTACCGCCAATCAAGGAACTTAGCCGTAAATTACAGCAAGATGCTGAATTTTTACAGCAAAATCCTTGGACTAAGTTATTACCCGTTCTCCCAGAGGCCGACATGGTATGGGATGGACAAAAAAGAGTTAGTCAATCTAATTAGTTAGAGCTAAAATTTTGTTTAGACTCACTGTTTGATTGCAAACACCCGTAGCATCTGAGGGGCTTTATGCCCCTCAGACTATTAATTAACATTATTTATCAACAACTTAACACTTAAAAATCAATATAGTAATTACCATCGTTCAAGGCGAATTATTATTTGAAGGTTGCTTAAAGAAAAAAATTTATAATTTTTTTTTCAAACTTGCATTTTTTGCTTGCAAGATTTGCAACTTTACCATAAAAGAATGCTTCCACAACGGAACGTGGCGCAGTTTGGTAGCGCGCCTGGTTTGGGACCAGGATGCCGGGAGTTCAAATCTCTCCGTTCCGACCAGAATTTCAAA
>CAYJCI010000047.1:11837-13014 GCA_964368595.1 uncultured Desulfovibrionaceae bacterium | reverse complement strand
TTAACTACATGTACTTCTGGCTAACAGGTATGCTTTCAAGCTTCCTTGACAATGCCCCGACCTATCTTGTGTTCTTTAACACTGCTGGTGGTAATGCTGAAATGCTTATGGGCGACCTAGCCATGACCCTAACCGCAATTTCTGCTGGTGCTGTGTTCATGGGTGCTAACAGCTACATTGGTAATGCACCTAACTTTATGGTGCGCTCCATTGCTGAAGACATGGGCGTTAAAATGCCATCATTCTTCGGTTATATGGCCTGGTCATTTGGTATCCTTGTACCGCTATTTGCCGTACTTACCTTCATGTTCTACATCTAGAGCATTTAGTTAATATTAGAATAAAAAGCCCATTGCTTATGCAGTGGGCTTTTTTTATTTATGATTTGTATAACCTAAAATACAAGCCATTGCGAATATTGATAATTTTTTTAGGCAAAGAATTGTCATGCAAAAGTAATAAATTAAATTTTTCTGTAAAGCTTGCAAATAAGAGAATTTTTGCATAATATGCGTGGGCGTATTTATTTAATATGTTTTTTTAATGTACTTTCGAGTGGTACTTATAGAACATTTAGGAGGAAATTATGTCAAAGATGAAAATGGGCTTACCCTTACAAATGGGTATTGGTCTTGTGGCTGGTATTATTGCAGGTGTTTTGGCGCAAGACACAACCCTTGGCACTACATTATTTAAGCCCCTAGGTGATATTTTTATTCGCCTTATCCGCATGGTAGTAGTACCACTTGTATTTGCAACCTTAGTAGCAGGTGCTGCTGGTATTAGTGACACAGCAAAACTTGGTCGCTTAGCCACCAAAACTTTATTATTCTACCTCGTTACTACAGCTGCAGCCGTTGGTATTGGCCTTGGTTTAGCTAATTTAATGGATCCAGGCATCGGCCTTAACCTTGCCTTAGAAGGCTTAAAGGCTAAGGAAGTTAATCCTCCATCTCTAGTATCTACCTTAATTAATTTAATTCCGCTTAATCCTATGGAAGCCATGAGTAAGGGTAATATGCTGCAATTAATCGTATTTGCAGTTATCTTTGGTTTTGCTCTAAGCTCTCTTGGTGAAGCAGGCCGCCCTGTGCAGCGCTTCTTTGAAATATGCGGCGAAGCCATGGTTAAAGTCACAGGCTATGTGATGCTTTATGCACCTATTGGTGTATTTGGC
>CAYJCI010000047.1:5520-11737 GCA_964368595.1 uncultured Desulfovibrionaceae bacterium | reverse complement strand
TTAGATAAGTCATGCATAAGTTTTGATAGGTTTTGCCCTTGTTGGGAAAGCTCGGCCACAAAGTGTGAAGATTCTTTCATGTCGCCAGCTGTTTGCTGGGCTAAAACATTCACATCAATAAGTAATTCTTGCACCCTCTGGTTACTGCTAACTTGTTCATGGCTTGCTGAAGCAATGGCGGAGGAGCTTTCTGCAGTTTTTTCCACTAGCTCAACAATATTGTTAAATACATTGCCAGTGTCATTTACAAGGTTACTGGCAGTGTCAATGGCGCCAGTTGAAGCATCCACAAGGCTTACATTTTCTGAAACGCTAGTTTGAATAGCAACAATGGCTTTTTTTACTTCTTCTGTGGATTCCATGGTTTTTTCTGCTAGTTTGCGTACTTCATCAGCTACAACGGCAAAGCCTCGCCCTGAGTCTCCAGCGCGTGCAGCTTCAATGGCAGCATTGAGAGCTAGCAGGTTGGTTTGGTCTGCAATGTCTGAAATAGTGGTAATAACATTATTAATGGCGTTAGTATCTAAGCTTAGTTGTGACATGCCATTTTTTACATCATGAGATTGTTTTTGCACAAGGTTGATGCTGTCAATGGCTTTTTGTACTACTAATGAGCCATTTGTGGCCTCATCCTTGGTTAGCTTTGAGACTTCTGAAGCGTGAGTGGCTTTTTGTGCCATATCAACTGTAATAACATTTACCTGCTCCATGGTTTCATTGGCAATAGCTACCTTGCTTTCTTGAGAATTAGCACTTGCTTCAGAGCTATTAACTTGTGTTGTTAGCTCTGAAATAGATGCAGATACCATGGAAGTGATGCTTTGGGCTGATTCTACAACTTCTGTAATGGTGTTTTCCACTGTTTTGAACTTTGTTACATCATTTACTAATAAAACAATACTATCAATTTCATTTTGCTTATTAAGCATGGGAATGAGTGAATAAACAATATTTAGCCCAATAACGCTTGTTTCTGCTTGTATTTCACTTTTTGTTTGTATTGCTTTATCAAAATTATTTAAATCATGCTCATTAAAATCAAGTATCTTACGAATGTCCATGCCTAAGCTTTTAGTCGTTAAATCACCAGTGGCAATATTATTCATGTATTTGATGCAACAATTACTATCAAGCACAACTACGGGTATGAGCATTTGATCTAAAACGGCAGTGAACCTGTCTAAAATACTATTAGTCCCTTTTACAATAGTTGCAAAATCATATTGATATTTTTGGGCATCAACCCTATCAACTAACTTGCCAGATCCTATACAACTTTCCACCTGCTGATAGTCGCCTAGTATTTCTTTTAGCACTTTAGGTATTTGCATGAGTGATTTAGAAAGCTCACCCACTTCATCATTGGAGTTTATCTGAATGGGGCTGTCTAGCTTGCCAAGTGAAATATCTCTAGCTGATTGGGCCACTAATTTAATTTGTTTTGTTATAAATTGAACTACAAAGAACATGGCAATGGCAATACATATGGCAATGATACAGGCAAGGTAAATACTTTTATTTCTAATATCAATGCTGGATTGCTCAAGCTCTATTAAGTCAGAAATATTAATGACCTTCCAGCCGAGGGTTTCAATTTCAGTCATATATACAAGCTTTTCTCTGCCATCTTCCGCTAAATACGAACCAGAGAAAAGTCCATTTTCTTCTGTCACAGCTTGAAGGATATTGGTGTTGTTAATATTAAATTTGAATATGTTAGATGCGTCATTATGCAAGAAGGCAATGCCATTGGTATCAACCACCATAAAGGAGCCATATTTCCCTGAAGCTAGCCTTGAAGCCATTGTTTGGTCAATAAAGTTAAATATATAGATTACGCCAATAACGTTTTTGCCATCATAAGCGTAAATGGGCGCTGCCACAGCATACGCCAGCTTGTCACCATATTGAAATGGATTACCTACAGCAATTTCCCCTTTAACTGCTTTTTGAAAAAAATCCCTATCCGCAACGGATTTTCCTTCCATACTATCATTGCTGCTAAGTAGGGCTTGGCCCTTTGTGTCAACCAAGGTTACCTCTGCGTAGCTGTAGGTTTTTCTGGTATCAACAACTCTTTTTTTGGATGCAGGGGTGTTGGCATCGTGCTCAAGAGCATTGCCAATAAGATAAGGTTTGAAAAATGTAGAAAGCGAAAATGAAATGGCGTTTAATTTGTCAAATTCATATAGTTTAGAAAGGTTTTCTGTAGCATTGGCGTTAGAAACAATGACTTTATCTTCATTTAGCGCAAGCAATGCTTCATTGCTTAGGATATAGTTTTGCCAAATAACAATGCCCAAGCCTATACAAAGTAAAAATAAACTTGGGAAAATAAGTTTATAAAATAGCTTCATATGATACTCCCTAGCATAGTAAAAATTACACAGTGTTATATTCGTTTTGAAATTTCACCAATGACACTTAGCTAATGCATATTTTTTGAGAGTGATATTTATTTATATTATTCGATATTTCGTATGTCAAGCAAAACACATTTGTGAAATTTATATTTTAATATAATTATAAATGGATATGATAAAATTTAAATTGACTTGCAAGATAGGTGGAGCAAGGGATACTGCTTTGGCAGTATGTTTTAAGGCCGTTAACCTGCTAAAAAATTGGGTTAACGGCCTTATTGTAAAATGTATTAAATTTATTTTATTCTAAGATGTATTTCATGGGGTTAGTGGGCACGCCACCAACGCGCACTTCATAGTGCAAGTGTGGGCCAGTGGTTCGGCCAGTCATGCCGATGAAGCCAATGATTTCACCACGTCTAACCCATTGTCCAACTTTTACATTACTGCGTTGCATATGTGCATACTTGGTAACAATTCCGCGCCCATGGTCAACCTCAACACTAATTCCATAAGCACCATCATAGCCTGATTGCTTAACTGTGCCTTCAGCTGTGGCTATGATGCGTGTACCCATTCGGCCACCAATATCAAGCCCTTTGTGGAAGGCGCGTCCTCCCCCAAAAGGTGAGCGGCGTAGGCCAAAGTGTGAGGAAATAAAACCCTCCACAGGCCAAATGGATGGCGTTGCCATGAGTGAATTTTTTTGCGTACGCAAGGTACGCATAAGGTCTTGTTGTTTAACTTCTTCTAGGGTTATGTCTTCAGAAAGTTGGCGTAAAAAGCTTTGCATGCGGCGTGCTACTAGGTTTGGACGATAAAGAGGCAATTCACCCTTAATAACATCCTCACGTCTGGTGGAAGTTTGTCCAACGTCGGCAAAGCTTTGCTCCACATGCATCATTTGACGTAATTTTGCATCAAAACGTTCAATACGCTTTAAATCGTCAGAGATGATGCGAATTTTTTCAACCAAGCTTAAAAGCTGTATGTTTTGATCTTCAATAATTTTTTGATTGTCGGCAAGTCTGTGTTGAAGGTTTTGCCCTTCAAAATACTTATTCCAAAGCCAAATATTACAAGATATTACACCAATAATGAACAGCAGGAAGATGAGTGCAACCCATGCTCGTAAGTGTAATTTGCGGCTAGTGCCCTTGCCGCTTTGTCTAAATAAGACAATTTCATACCTACTAAAAATTCTAAACATCAAAATTCCTTATGAATGTGCATTTGCTATATTAGGCATTTATGATGGCGTTAGTAAAGTTAACGCGACTTAACAATTTGTTATAACAGTATATTTGCCTTGTCCTAACTGCTTTTTGTGTCTAGCTGTGCAGCTTAGCTGATGCTTTAGGTTGCTAGGGGCCGCAAAGTGGCTTGGTTCTTGACAGCTATGTTATTAAAGAGCTTGTTGTCAAGGCAAAAAAGCTTGTCGAAACTAGCACCTATTTTATAATGAGGCAAGACTTGTCATGTGACTAAACTTGAGGCATAATTACCGTGTGAAGCGGATTTTAAAATCTTAAAAATAAGAGGATTTTTTTATGAGTAAAGTTAAGGTTGGTATTAACGGTTTTGGCCGTATTGGGCGTCAGGTCTTTCGTGCTCTGCATGCTCATTATAGGGATAAAGTAGAAATTGTCGCAATCAATGACCTTTATGATGCAGAAACAAATTTTCATTTGCTTGAATATGATTCCGTTTACGGCCGTGCATATTTGGATGCTAAGATAGACGGAACTGATGTGCAAGTTGGAGATTGGAAGGTACATTGCTTTGCTGAGCGTGACCCAGCCAATCTTAAATGGGGCGACTATGGCGTTGATATTGTGATAGAATCAACTGGTATTTTCCGCTCAGCCAAACAAGCACACGTTCATATAGAGAATGGTGCAAAAAAAGTTATTATCAGTGCTCCTGCTAAGGAAGAAGATTTAACTATTGTTCTTGGCGTAAACCAAGAAAAGTACGATCCTAAAGCACATCATGTTGTTTCCAATGCCTCTTGTACTACCAATTGCCTTGCTCCTGTGGCCTTAGTGTTGCAAAATGAATTTGGCATTGCACAAGGCACTATGACCACCATTCACGCTTACACCAATGACCAACGAATTTTAGATATGGCTCATAAAGATTTACGCCGTGCTCGTGCAGGCGCTTGTAGTATTATCCCAACCTCTACAGGTGCTGCCCAAGCTGTTGCTAAGGTTATTCCTGCTTTAAAGGGTAAATTTACAGGCTATTCCTTACGTGTTCCAACGCCCACAGTTTCTGTAGTTGATTTTGTGGCTATTTTAGAAAAGCCAACTGACACTGAAACTTTGCGTGCTGCACTTAAAAATGCTGCCGATGGCCCACTAAAAAATATTTTGGAATATAGTGAAAAACCTCTTGTTTCTATGGACTTTAAGGCAAATCCGCATTCATCAATTTTAGAAGCTGAATATACAACAGTACAAGATGGCACCTTAGCCAAGGTTGTGTGCTGGTATGATAATGAGTGGGGTTATTCCTGCCGCTTGTGCGATTTAATCGTATTTATGCATGAAAAAGGTTTATAATATATAAGGGGGGCTTGCCCCCCTTTATTGCATTTACTGCAGTATTTTGTGCAAATTAAGATAACCCTATTGGCTTTAATAGGGTGAACATAAAGAAAGCTAAGAAAATTAAAAGGAGTATTTATGCCATTAGTTGGACCAAGTGAAATGTTTAAGCGCGCCTATGCTGAAGGTTATGCCATAGGTGGTTTTAACGTTAATAATATGGAAATTATCCAAGGCATTATGCAGGCTGCAGCGCAAGAAAATTCCCCAGTGATTTTACAAGTATCTGCTGGCGCGCGTAAGTATGCAGGTCAAATATACATTATGAAGCTTGTAGAGGCTGCTTTACTTGAGGCTGATGTTCCAGTAGTAGTGCATCTTGACCATGGCCCAAGTTTTGAAATGTGTAAGGATTGTATTGACGGTGGTTTTACTTCTGTAATGATTGACGGCTCTCATCTATCCTTTGAAGAAAACATTGCTTTAACTAAGCAAGTTGTTGATTATGCACACGATAAAGGCGTTTGGGTTGAGGCAGAGCTTGGTAAGCTAGCTGGAGTTGAGGAGCATGTTTCATCTGATGAGCATGTTTATACTGACCCAGACGAGGCCATTGAGTTTGTACAGCGTACAGGCTGTGATTCTTTAGCCATTGCCATTGGCACAAGCCATGGTGCATATAAATTTAAGGGCGAAGCCCAGCTTGACTTTGAGCGCCTTGAAAAAATTGGTGCTGGCCTACCCAATGTACCATTAGTATTACACGGTGCATCTTCTGTTCCTGCAGAATTTGTTAATATGTGTAATGAATATGGTGGGCAAGTTGGCGGCGCTAAGGGCGTGCCTGAGGATATGTTGCGTAAGGCTGCTGCTATGGCAGTATGTAAAATTAATGTGGACACTGACATCCGCCTTGCTCTTACAGCATCTATTCGTAAATTTATGGTTGAACAGCCAGACCAGTTTGACCCGCGCGGTTATCTTAGTCCGGCTCGTGTTGCGGTTAAGGATATGGTTGCTCATAAAATACGTAATGTTATGGGCACATCTGGCAAAGCGTAATTGTTTATTTTTAAGTTATTATGATAATCATTCTAACGTTATATGCTAAAAGCATGTGGCATTAGCATGATTAATGAAGGGAGTATTCATGGCACTTACCATAGGTATTAATGGCTTTGGACGTATTGGACGCTATTTAGTGCGTTTGTTAGCAAAACATCCAGAAATAAAAATTGGGGCCATTAATGCGCGTGCAGATAATAGCAACCTAGCCTACTTATTTAAATATGATTCTACTCA
>CAYJCI010000047.1:3792-5420 GCA_964368595.1 uncultured Desulfovibrionaceae bacterium | reverse complement strand
GTTAATGAATTTATGTATGACCCAAGACAGCATGAAATTATTTCTGCTGCATCATGCACAACCAACTGTCTTGCCCCTGCCACTAAGGTTTTACACGAAGCCTTTGGCATTAGATATGGTCTTATCAATACAATTCACTCATACACCATGAGCCAACGTATTGTGGACGGTACTCATAAAGACATGCGTCGTGGTCGTGCGGCTGCCATGTCCATGTTGCCAACCACTACAGGTGCTGCTAAGGCTTTATCCTTAGTATTGCCAGAGTTAACTGGCAAGCTGGATGGCATGGCAGTGCGTGTACCAACATCAAACGTATCCATGGTGGATATAACTTGTGCTGTTGAGAAGGCTTGTACTGTTGAATCTGTAAATGCGGCATTTAAGGCAGCATGTGATACATATTTAATAGATACACTAGGTTATAGCACTGAACCGCTTGTGTCTGTGGATTATGAAGGCAGCACCTATGGTGGTGTTGTGGATTCATTAAGCACCATGGTGAGCGTGGATCATTTGATTAAAACCATTGTGTGGTATGATAATGAAGCAGGATTTACCAACCAGCTAGTAAGGTTAATTGGCCTTGTGGGTGATGATTGGTAGGCTATTAATATATGAATATAGCCCTTGAGTGTTTGCTTAAGGGCTTTTTTATTTGTTTTATGCAGTTTTTATTTAGCGCAATGCTTAATTTTTCTTAAAGTTTGACTTTTGCTGTGCATAAATATGCAAATTTATGGCAAAGGTCAGGTTGGTTTTACAGTGTTAAAAAATAAGGCTTTGTGCTGTTATCATAGTCGACGTTGAAAAACAGTTAAAACTGCTAAAATAATAACTTTTTAATCAAAATGTTCTAATGCAGTTGCCAGAAAAAAGTGTGTGTAGCATACTTTTTTGGCGATTTTATGACGAAAAAAAATGGTTTTTCTGCATCAACTATCATAGTGAAAATGCATAAATTTAATAATCAGGGTGCTTGGCATGTATGAAAGAGAATTGGAAATAAGGGAAAGATTATTAGCTCTTAGCGAAGATAAATATAAAAAATTTGCATCCTCACTCATACCAGGTTGTACAAATTTGCTTGGTGTGCGTATTCCCCTTTTGCGTAAAATTGCAAAGGAAATTGTTAAAGATAATCCTTTAGAATTTTTGAATAATGCCAATGATATTTACTTTGAGGAAACCATGCTCAAGGCATTCATCATAGCCAATATGGAGGCAAATATAGAAGTAATACTTGAGCAAGTAGCACAATTTGTACCCAAAATTACAAATTGGTCACTTTGTGATAGTTTTTGTAGTGAACTTAAAGTAGTAAGAAAACATAAAGTAAGGGTTTGGCAATTTTTAACAAATTATTATAAATCAGCTGAGCCGTACCATGCACGTTTTGCTATTGTTATGCTGTTATTTCACTATATTGAAGATGAATATATAGATGATATATTCTCAATTTGTGACTCCATAAATCTTGAAGATTATTATGTGAAGATGGCAATTGCTTGGGCCATTTCCATATGTTTTGTAAAGTTTCCACGTGAAACGTTAAGTTACTTAAAAAATAATAGCCTTGATAATGACACTTACAACAAAGCCTTGCAAAAAATATGTGAGTCATTACG
>CAYJCI010000047.1:0-3692 GCA_964368595.1 uncultured Desulfovibrionaceae bacterium | reverse complement strand
GCCTTGATAATGACACTTACAACAAAGCCTTGCAAAAAATATGTGAGTCATTACGTGTTGATAGCCAAACAAAAAGCATGATAAAAAGTATGAAAAGAAAATAGTTTTGACAATAATTAAGGTTAACTGCATAAGCAGTTTAATATTGTCGTTGTTTACATAATAACTAATAAAATATAATTATTTAAGGATGTAAGATGAAGGGTTTTGCTGTTTATGAAAATCAAATGGGCTTTTTCAAGATTGCCTATGAAGATGAATGTA
Organism: uncultured Desulfovibrionaceae bacterium; assembly: GCA_964368595.1. GTDB lineage: Bacteria > Desulfobacterota > Desulfovibrionia > Desulfovibrionales > Desulfovibrionaceae > CAYJAD01. The sequence continues at coordinate 3,428 of CAYJCI010000047.1, read as the reverse complement.
TAGTTTTTTTCAAAAAAATTCACGATAAAGTTATAGAAGATTTTGGTAAAAGGACTGCTTTAACTGATAAGGCACATAGTCAATTATGTGAATACTTTGAAGGTAAAAGGAAGGATTTTACAATTCCTTATAAATTAGTTGGTACAGAGTTTCAAAAACAAGTTTGGCATGCGCTTTGTAATATTCCTTATGGTGAAGTGCGCTCTTATAAAGATCTTGCCATTGCTGTTGGTAATGCTAAAGCCAGCCGTGCCATTGGTATGGCAAACAATAAAAACCCTATTACCGTCATTGTGCCATGCCATAGGGTCATTGGCTCCTCAGGCAAGCTTGTAGGATATGCTGGTGGGCTTGAAATGAAAGAATTTTTGTTGAATATGGAAAAGGCACATAAGTAGGTTAAATTTTATATGATTTTGAGTTTGTTGCCAGTGCTGTTGCATGAAAATTGACTTTCAAGTCAGAATTCATCAGCCAAGCTGGTGGCATGCAGTAATAAAAAAGCCATCCTTTGCGGATGGCTTTTTTGTTTGATAACTTAGAATGAGGATTAAGCCCCTCAAAAAATTAATTGGAAGTAGGCATGCCCCAGCGTGGGAATGATGCATCACCAGCGCCTGTATTGATTTTTTTGGGTGTTCCGCCATTACGTGTGGTTAGGTAGATGCCACGCGCACCACTACGACTTGAGGTAAACGCAATGGAGTAGCTATCGCCACAAAATGATGGTTGCTCATCACTACCTGGGCCAAAGGTGATTTGACGCTCAGCGCCAGTCACTAAATCTTGCACGAAGATACGGTGCCCATAATCAGTCATGCGGCTAAATACAACCACAGTACCATCGGGAGAAAGGTTAGCTTCAGTATTATAGGTACCATTTCTGCTAATGCGGCTAACGGCGCCGCTTGAAAGGTCTTTCATAAATATTTGTGGGCCACCAAGCCTGCTTGATGTAAAGGTCATTTTAGTGCCAGTTTTATCAAAGCTTGGGGATACGTTAATGGAGTTATTTTGCTCCAATGCTCTTTCACGTTGGAATGAGTGGTTAAGCAAGAAAATATCTGGGTTTTGACCATTGGAAAGGCTCACGGCAACTTTGTTATCCGGCATAAATGTTGGCCCAATTACAATGTTCCCAGGGAAGCGTATACGCTGAACCTTGTTGGAATTTTTGTCCCAAACTCCTAGCGCGTGTGAGCGTTCATCAATATGAGTAAAAACAATGTAGCGACCATCATTTGACCAAGATGGTGACATGGATTCACCTTTCATTTTAGTAGCTTGACGCAAATATCGACCAGTTGGGCGCACTAGCCAGACATCGGCTTGAAGCTTGCCAGCTTTTTTAACAAAGGCAAGGGTAGAGCGGAAGAAATCGCCATTGCCTATGAGTACTTCTAAAAGATCCGCACAGAAGCGATCAGCCACCTGCACAAGATCATTTGATGATATGTCTGGGTACTCTTTACCAAAGATGCGAGTACCGCTATTGGTTTCAAATGCGCGGATTTGCACTGTGTTTTCACTAGACCAAAAGGAGGTCACAACAATGTCAGAGCCAGCTAGCTGAAAGCGCTTAAAGTCAAGGGTTGGTGGCTCGTATCCAGCAAGCAATGTGCCCCCAAGCACACCATTGGCTGGTGTAAGGCTCATGAAGGGCAGGCTTTGTAAGTTTTGTTGTACAAAGTTTTGTAAATCAGTAGCCATGCCCTGAGCTGCGCTATTTGGGGCATCCATGGGCGTTGAAAGGGCAAGGTTAATAATGTTTTGCCCAGGCCCATAAATGTCAATTTGCACTACAGCATGGGCCGAATTTATGCCAAAAAGCATGAATAGGCAGATTGAAAATAATTTTACACTTAATGTTTTTAGCATAATTTCTCCAGCACGTTAAATCTTAGTGATTTTTAATAATAAAGGTTAGGAAAAGCTCTCTTGCTTTATTGTTTGGTGGAGCATTTACCTTGCCTGTTTTTTGAGTGGCTTTAACTAATGCATTATCTAGCTCTTCATGCCCGCTAGATTTAGAAACTTTAACACCCTTAATATTACCATTGCCATCAACATTTACACTTAGAGAGCTACTAATTTCGCCTTGAGGAATGTTTGGCGGGAATACAACATTGGGGCCTATTTTACGCATGACCATTTTTACATAATAATCATTTTCATCCATAACTGCGCTGCTTCTATTGTCTTGAATAGTTGGCTTATGGCTTGTGTTTTGAGGAGGTGTTTTTTTATCTTTGGCGTCAGTTGTAGAGCTTTTTTGAGCAGGCACTGGCACAGCCACGGCACTTTTGGGCTTGCTAACGCTGTCTTCAGTATAAGGATTAGGTACTGTACGACCAACAGGTGCCTCTGCGGTAGCAGCAACAGCTGGCGCTGCGGCAACGGCTGGAGTGGCATTAGCAGGTGTCACTTCCGTTTTGCCAACCCAAAAAGATAGGAATACATCCATTGGTAAGCCGTATGGTGGAGTATTAAATTTGCCAATGCTACGCACAGCATCACAAGCTGCTTTGTCAGCGGCGGGTGAGCCTGAGGCGGTAATGGGTTCGCATTCCTCCACAAGGCCGTCACCACTAATCATGACTAAGATACGCACGGTTCGTTCGGTACCATCCATGGGTGGCTGCCATTTTTTTACTACTGAATCAAGTACAGAGTTTGAATAACCACCAGTATGGTCAGCAGCGGCTACAACAGCTGCAAAGCTTGGGCTAACATTGAGCACAAAAACAAAAAGCATGGCAATTGCTAGGCTCAGATATTTTACTTTTTTCATATATTCTCCTTAAATTATAATCCCATCATTGTTGGGTTAAAAACAAGTAATAAATCATAATATTCTGGGCTAGGTGGTGGTGGGAACATATTAGCCGCACCAGTTCGCAATACTGCATTTACAGTGGATGCATCGTATTGTGCATTGCCAGAACTTTGCTCTAGCTTTGCTAACAAAACATTACCCTTGGCGTCAACCTTAACACGCACAGCTGATACCCAATTTGTGCGGGTGGCAGTTTCAAAATTCCAATTGGGGCGCACGGCTAGCATTACTTGGCCAAGATATACGTCACCAAGGCCACCACCGCCTGTACCTTCGCCTTCACCGCCACCGCCACCACCGTGACCACCAGCGTTACGCTTAGCTTCTGCAAGGGCCGCAGCGATTGGGTCAGCTTTGGCTTTCTTTCTGGCGGCTTCAGCTTTTTTCTTTTCAGCTTCGGCTTTCTTTCTAGCAGCTTCAGCTTTTTTCTTTTCAGCTTCGGCTTTCTTTTTAGCTTCATCGGCTTTTTTCTTTTCAGCCTCGGCCTTTTTCTTCGCTTCTTCGGCTTTCTGTTTCTCGGCCTCGGCCTTTTTCTTAGCTTCTTCGGCTTTTTTCGCAATTTCTGGGTCAGGCACAGGCTTTGGTTCTGGTT
>CAYJCI010000046.1:0-13031 GCA_964368595.1 uncultured Desulfovibrionaceae bacterium | reverse complement strand
CCGTGTGCAAGCAATCCCGAAACACTTGTCCACATACTATCTGAAAGTCCCATAAATACCTCCTAAAGACTTTTGATTTGCAGTTAAAGGTTAATATATTTGAGCTACGGAGTAGCGTCAGTTGTATCACTATCAGCGGTGAGTGTGTCACCATCACTATTTGTGTCGTCAGAGTCAGTTGAACCATTGTTTATTACTGTGGGTTCAGATACACGGCGCACTTCTGAAAGTAGGGTATCGCGTCCATCTGAAAGGGTAAGGTAAGTGACACCATCGCTAGTGGTAATACCTGACACAAGACCTTCCACCACCATGTCATAATCAATAATTGGTTGACCATCGTTATCAGTAAATGAAGGCACAACTTTGTATACGCCACTGGGTGCTTCATTACCAAGTTGATCAAGGCCATCCCATGTGAACGCAGGCTGCGTACCAGCAGAAATGCTGCCAAGGTCCACAACTCGTACTGTATCGCCACTAGTATTAATGATGTTAAGATATGCAGTCTTTGGTGCTTCACCAAGGGCATAGTACATCTTGGAAACTGTGGTATCGCCAGTAGCTGTGTCAGTAGTCTTGCTGATTACATTGCCAGTTACGTCAACGTTCTTACCAATGTAAGATGTGGCATTAATCATTTCTTGACCTTGAGTTACAGCGGATAGATTATTCATGCTGTCATTTAAGTTCATAAGCTGTTCTAAGCTTGAGAACTGTGATAGTTGCGCGATGAACTCTTTATCTTCCATGGGGTTTAGCGGGTCTTGATATTGGAACTGAGTGACCAGCAAAAGCATGAAAGCTTCTTTATCAAGATCATCACCATCAGATTTATTATTGGCGATGGCTTGACTGAATTCGTTGCTTGTATTTGTCAATGCGTTTGCTATTGATGACATGTTCTCACTCCTTAAAATTTCACAACCAAACTAAGTTACAATGTGTATTGGCTGTCCGGCAGTTCCTGCCGTATAGCTATTTAATTGCACATTGTGTTCCAAGTTTGTGCCATCTGCATTTGTTCCATCATTACGCACCTTTCCGAGGTTGCGTAGACGCTCAAGTATATCACGGCGGGAATTTTCTTCCTGCCTTGCATTATGTTCTTGCATGCTGTCCCATTGCTCATACTGGGAATTATTTTCTTGGGCTTGAGTTTGCACTTCAAGCTTATCTACTTTTAGACCTTGTTGCTCAAGAGCAGTACGGATGTGGTCAAGCTGCTTATGCATTAACTCTGTGGTTTCTGCTTTATCTGGACGGATAAGGGCACTCATCTCACCATTGCGAGATACTAAGGTAATGGTAACAGTACCAAGCTCAGCAGGGTGCAATTGTAAATCAAGGCGCTTAGTGCCATCGGCAGCAGCAGAGAGCATGGCCTTTTCTACTTGGCTTGCAGCTCTTTGTGATAGCATACTTGCATTGGATGCCTGATTTGCCACATCATTAGTTAGGGCTGCATTTTGGACAAGGCCACCAATGCCAATGACTGGGGTAGTAACATTATTGCTAGGTGTTTGGGCCATGGTTCGCACCTCAGCCTTATTTAGCATATTATTTAGATGATTGTCTTGCTTGGTATTGCCTTCATCTTTTACGTCGCTATTAAAATCTTCTTTGCCTGTGAGTTTATTTTGTGCGTTAGCGTTGTTAAGATTATTATTTTGTGCGTTATTGGCTAAGCCTTGCTCACCCTTAATCATTTGCTTACTTTCTTGGGCTTGAGCTGCTACTTTGCTTTGCTCAACTTGGGCATTGGTGCCGCTTTGTGACGCACGAGCATTTTCAAGGTTTTGGTTTACTGTTTCAAGCACAGTCTTTTCAATAACAACCTTGCTTTGCTCAACGCTGCGTAATGAGAGTGCATGAGCCTCCGCTTCTTTTTGCATGCGGGCGCGAGCTTCTGATAGTATTGGCCCAAGGACTTCATCTAATGCTTTATCAAGCTTGACTAAGTTCTTATCTTCCTGTGCAAATTCATGCAGGGCAGGAGCCAATATATTATTAAGCCCTTCCTTACTAAATAGTAGGGTATCATTAGAACCAAAGTTCTTCATAATAGTATTGGTAGTGTCAGCGGATAAACCAGCGGCCTTTGCTATGGCGCTCATTTCCGCCTTAGTAAGGGTGATATTGCTTGATGAATCAATGGCGCCAAGTAGGGTATTAAGAAATTTTTGCCCATCCTTGCCATTTGCGCCACTAGCCTGACTTAATAATTCACCAGCAAGTTTACCGCTAGGATCAATTCTATTGGCTATACCTTTAAGAGTTGCTAAGTCAGTATCAGTAAGGGCTTCATATTCACGCTTGTGGTAAAATGAGGACAATACTTGGTGCAGGGTTGCTCCGTCTGGTTGGTCTGCAAGCTTTTTAAATTCTTCTAAATTTTCAGCTGAAACACCTTTATTGCGTAATTCACGTTCAAGATCATTTAGTTCATTCTTGGTAAATAAAACTTCATCTGAAGTGTAAGTTACGCCGTCGTTGGTGCTAAGGCTGTAAGGAGATTGTACTAATGGTTCAGTGGTAATAATGGGTTCAAGGGCCACTTCCACAGAGTGGGCTTGACCAGCGTCAACTGCATCGCGTGCTTCTTGCTGGCGAGCCATCTCATCAGCAAAGCTGGCGGATGAATCTTCATCATAACTGTAATCATTACCCATATACGAGCTAGTGGTAGAATCAGAAAATATAGTAGGCATAATTTGCATAGTAAAACTCCTTGTGCCAATATTATTCAAGGAGTGTGCCAAGATGAAAAGTGTAATTATTTCAAGGAAAAATTAAAAAATCTCTAAAATAAGTAGGGTAATATTTGCCCTTTTTAAACTTTAAGAGCATTGCGTAAGCCCATCAATTGTGGTGAGGTATTTTTTAGAATATTTTAATAGGTGGAAGGTGTGAAAAGCTAGAAAGTGTGGCGTAGTTTAGATTAGCTAAATGGATATAAAGGCTTTATAATGTGATTTTAGTTACTAATTTGGTTTTGATTATGGTGCGCTTCAGGCTTTGCTTGGTTTGTATGGCTAATCATTTCTATTACATTGCTGGGTTCAAGTACTATAATATCATTATTTTTATCCACAGCAGAGGTGCTAACAACGCAAACCTCGTGATTATTAAGGCTATGCCAGTAAAGATACCATTTTTCGGTATTTATAATGTGCGGGCCATCTTGAATTGGTAAAACTTGGAAGCTGCTAGGATTCATCGTAAAGCCAAGCCCAGTCGCCTTCATGATGCTTTCTTTAGCAGCCCAAATTTTATAAAATGCAGCATCATCTTCTTGCGCCATTAGCCATTCAAGCTCAAGCGCTGTAAAGCACTTTTTTGCCACATCAATATTATATGGCTTAACCTTTTCCACATCAATACCAACTGTATAGGCAGATTTTGCAAGTATAACATAATCACCAGAATGGGAGATGTTAAAGCAAAGGTCATCTTCAAAATATGGTTTGCCATATTCTGTGTGTAGTGGGGATTTGTTATGCCCAAAGGCATAATGTAGCAACAAGCCAGCCACAAGACAGCGAACTTTGTCCCTGTGTTGTCTGTAGCGCTCCATACGTTGCTTTCTTTCTGTTGAAAGAAATTCACAGCCGGATAGCTCATTCCATTGGCTAATGTTGCATGCATAAATTTTCATGGTAAATCTATAACACATAAAAAATATTTATGCAAACTTTTATTGTTATTAGCTGATATCATGGATAATTTTATAATTGGGATTTTGATGTAAAATATATATAAATGTATTTTACTTTATTATTACTAGGGATTTAGACTAGGCGCGCAATAATATTAATGCAGTCATGGGCGGTAGGTACAATTCAATATTTTGCAAATCTACACCAGATCCAGAATCTGAAAAATGCTCAGTGCCATAAGCATCAACATTACCATGCCCACCAAAAATTACTCTATCTGTACTTAAAATTTCCACGTACTTGCCAGGAGTTACAAGGAATTTAAGATTGCTTTGACTTTGTAATTCATGGAAATTACAAACCACTAATAATGGCCCACGCTCAAAGGCTAGGGTTTTGTTTGCTTCGTGAATATGCCTAAATATTGCTTGTTTGCTAAAGGCATGATTATATTTTTGCACAATTTCGCTTAGGCAAGATTTATCAAAGGCCGCAAGGTGGGCGTAGCGTAAATTGGGGTCAACTGCTAAATGCCATTGCCTATGGCCATAGCCATCTTCATCAAGCCACTCAGGGTGCCCAAACTCTGCACCCATGAAATTTAAATAACCTTCATGGGCGGTGGTTAAAGTTAATAGGCGCATGAGTTTATAGAGAGCAATTCCGCGTGAAATTTTCCAATCTTCTTGGAAGATGCTCATTTGTGTATACATGGAATCGCCCAAGATGCGCCAAATCATGGCATTTTTACCATTTATGCATTGGTCATGGCATTCTACATAACTTATGGTGCGATCATAGGTACGATGATTGGTCATTTCATGCCACAAAGTGCCCATATCTCTTTTATCTTCATCAATAATGAACTTACCCCAAAAATCAGGAATACCCATGGCAAAACGATAATCAAAGCCAAAGCCGCCCTTAGTTGGTGGGGATGTTAGGCCTGGCATGCCGCTAAATTCCTCGGCAATACTTTCTACATTGGGATTGATTTCATGTATTAAATCATTGGCAAGGGCTATGTAGAGTTGACCATTTTCATCAGCTCTAGCATTGCCATCCTTACCATAAAAACATCTGCCAACGTGGTTAAAGCTATCATCATGCCCATGATCATTATAAAGCATGTTGCCAACAGCATCAAAGCGAAACCCATCAATCTTGAATTCTTCCAACCAATAACGACAGTTAGAGAGCAAGAAACGACGAGCCATTTCTTTATCATAATCAAAGGAAATAGTGCCCCATTGATTGCTTTTTTGGGAAAAGAAGTAATTTGAGCCATCATAACGGGCAATGCCTTGCTCGGTATTTGGTATGGTGTGGCTGTGCACAAGGTCCAAAATTATACGCAATCCTAAGCCATGAGCAGTGTCTACCAAATGCATAAAGTCATGCACAGTACCAAAGCGCGAACTTGGGGCAAAGTAGGATGAGATTTGGTATCCGTAAGATTTGTATAATGGATGTTCAATGACTCCCATAAGTTGCACATGCGTATAACCAGAATTTTTAATGCGCGGTAAAATATGCTTTGTAAATTCTGCAAATGTGCCAATTGTTGAGGATTTTGAATCTTTATTACCACTCCAACCTTGAGCATTTTGGGCCATGCCAATATGGGCTTCATAAATTCGAGGAAATATGACCTTAGGCGGGCTTTCATGCTTCCATTCATAACTTTGTTTAGGATGCCAATGCCTTGCACACCATTGCGTATTTATGGCCTCATCTTGCACAATCCAGCGAGCCATGGCAGGCACGCGGCGCAAAACTCCATCTTCTTGCGCATTTTGCACGCAAAGTTCCATGTAGGTTCCATGTTCAAGGGCATTTAGTGGTAAATTCAGCTCCCACCAACCTTCATCATTCTGCACTGGCTTAAAGGCATGATGTGCCCAGCGTTGAAATTTGAGTTTATCGGTGGTTAGCCAAAGTTTTTCAGCCTTTGGCATGAATTCACGCAAAAGCCAGCAGGCTTTGCCTTCAGCATCAGTTGAAAGTTGAACACCCCAAGATTGATGCAAATTAGCATAATTACTTAATGATGTATGGTTTTGAAGTATAAGGTTTTTTTCAGTAGTATAATTACTAGCCCTTTTTTGGAAAAATTCAATATATGGAATTAGCTCCATATCTTCCATGGGGTTAGCTGGAGAATTGTCCAAATCAAAGCTAAGTGGTGAAGTTTTAGTAACTTTACCATCATGTGTGCGGGCACAGAAGCAAATTTCTTCCAGCCCATTAAGCCCGCCCCAGACAAGACAGCGTGACAATAGATGATGCGAAAATCCTAATAAAAAATGAGCCTTGGGGGCAATAGTTGTGCTTTGCAAATCATCCTTAGGGATATCCAGCTGGTGCACTTGCTGTTTTTTTGCATTTTCTGCCCAAATATGATCAATACTACAAGGCTCATTTCCATCATTATAAAGCATTAAATATAAGTACTTAAAGCTGTCTGGTAATTTATGATACACATAACTACCAAGGCCATATAAAATGGGATAATGCATGAAGTTTGGGTCATCATGCTGTCCTAGTTGAGTACTTATAATAATTGCCATTTTTCTTTATTTACCAATGTTTCTTGCGGCTAATACTTTTGCAAGCACTTGCGTGCCATCCTTACTATAGCCATTTTCTACCAAATGACGGTAGGTTTTTTCAGCCAACTCAAGGCCTGGTAGTTTTAAGTTCATGGCTTCACATTGTTTGAGGCAAAGGCCTAAATCTTTTAAGAAATGCTCCACAAAAAAAGCAGGGGCAAAGTCTTTATTTATAATTCTGCGACCAATATTTGTTAAATGCTTGCTGCCTGCGGCACCTGCTTCTACAGTTTCAAGCCAACTATTTATATCAAGGCCAGCTTCTTGAGCAAATGTTATGGATTCACACACACTAAACATAAGGCCAGCAACGGCAATTTGATTACCTAATTTTGCTTTTTGACCCATGCCAGCAACACCACAATGTAAAATTTTCCCACCCATTGCTTCAAAACAGGGTAGAGCTTTATCAAATGCCGATTTTTCACCACCCACAAAAATAGATAATGTGCCATTTTTTGCGCCAATATCACCACCAGTAACTGGTGCATCAAGGCTTAGGCAATTTTTCTTTTGGGCTTCAAGGGCAATTTTTTCAGCAAGCTCTGGGCTTGATGTGGTCATATCGCAAAGAATTGCGCCTTCTTTCACGCCTTTAAGAGCACCAAATTCACCAAGCATCACTTCCTCAACATCAGCAGGGTAACCCACGATTGAAAATACAATATCTGCATCCTTGGCGGCTTGCATGGGATTATCAGCCCAAGTGGCCCCAGCTTCAAGTAATTCTTTTGCTTTGTCTTTTGTGCGGGTAAATACGGTTAAATTATGACCTGCTTTTTGTAAATGGGAGGCCATGGCAAGGCCCATAATCCCAGTACCAATCCATGCAATGTTCATATAATAGCTCCTATTTTTTGGTATTTAAAATGTCTTTTTTCAATTGTTCTACGGTGATAGCTTTAAAATTCTTTTGGCGCATAGCTTTAATGTGCGTATCAAATAATTGCACATTGCCCATGAGCTTTTTACTAAAAGTATCACCCTTGCCAAGTTCTGATAGCACTATTTTTATGGCTTGGTCAAAGATTGTTTGATTAATATTTTGAGTGTCTTCAAGCTTTGTTTTGTAAAATTGTAATGATTGCTCAAAACCTCGCTCAAGGTCAATTACTCCTGTCTTGGCTTTCTTTATGGATGAATTAATACTTGCTTGCTTCTTTTTGTCCTTAGTGCTTTTTTTAAGTATTTCTAAATTATCTAAGGTGTTTTTAACAATGGCAATGCGGCTTGAGAAATTGCGCACTGTTTCCATCATAAAGGCGGCTGTGCGTACCTCAGAACTTGCAGCAAGCATTTGCTGGCGCTCAAGTGCAATGTTATTATCTTTAATTATTGCTCGTAATTGTTGGTAATTTTCTTTTTCAGCATCGGTTAGGGCAGTGGCTAATAAACGGTCAAGCTCAGTTAAGGGGTTTTGCGTATCATCAAGTAATAATGGGCTGTTTTCACCAGCGTCCTTCCATTCGGCTTGTAGAATTGAAGGCCTATGCCCACCAGGTGTATTTATGCCTGAGATGGCTAAGCGAAATCCTAAATCGCGGGCATGCATTGGGCCATCAATATTAAAAAATGCCACCTCTTCGCGCCTACCAGGTAAAATCTCTACAGTGCTGGAAATAAAGCTGCCACCCTTGCGCACAAAACCACCAGCAGAGCCATGCAAACGCCCACCAAGTGAAAATCTAAAGACATCCATCACCATTTCTGCAGCATTGCCAGCAGTGTCGTATAGGTCTAATTTATTGGCTTTGCGGCTACCAATTCTGGCTGTATTTTCAGCAATAAGCGAGGCATCTTCAGGACGAAACACAGCATAATCTGCATAGCTTTCAGATTCATCATGGGGGAAGAACTCAAGCTCACGAATTTCTTGGCTAGTGCTGGTATGGCCACCGCGGGCGGCGTATTCCCACTCTATTTCAGTGGGTAGGCGTAAAAAGCCCACGTTGCGAGTGTCTCCTGTATATTTTGGTAAACTTTCTGGGGAGTTTTGCAAAAGCCACTTGGTGTATTTTTGACTAAAATCAATAGCTTCATACCATGTTATATCTGTTTTTGGGCGTATATTCTCTGCACTGGGGGCAGGGCAGGTATTTTCCATAATTGCTGCCCATTGCAAACCTGAAATTTCATATTTACCCATAAGATAATAAAAATTATCACCTTGTGTTGTATGGGCTTGCCAAGCTGGGGGTAGGTCCTCAGTAGCAAAGGGGGCTGATAATGATGCATTATGGCGGCTATCATAAAAACCACGCTCAATATTTACGGCATCATCTTGGCCAAAACGTGTGGTCATATCCCACAAAAATCCCTTGGCTGGCACAGCCACAAGCTTAAAGGCCATGCTCATATTGCAAGGCATGGGTAGTAAAATGTCATTATTACTAGGCTTTGGGTTAAATCCTTCTTGAAGTGTAGCGCTACCCTTTAATTTTAAGGCTGCATGAGCTGGGTAAAAGCTTAAAATAATGGCAGAAAATATGCACAAACATAAAATGTATTTATGAAAAATAATTCTAAATATCACGAATTACCTCCGAAGGTTCAATCTTTGCGGCTTGCTTTGCAGGTAGCAGTGTGGCTAAAAATGACAAAGCTAAGACCATGCCCACCCCAATTAAATAATGGCTGAACGGTAGGGATGAAATTTCTTCAATACCCTGTAAACTATTGGCAAATAATTTATCAATGGCTAGGGCTGTTGCAAAATATAAAACAAAAGCAAGTAATGAGCCTAGTATGGCTGTGAGCATATTTTGAAATAATGCAAAGGCCATGATATCGCCACTTGAATAACCCATAAGCCGTAAAATTCCTAAATAGCGCTCTTTACGGCGCACAGAAGCAAGGGCATTGCTTGCAGTTGAGGCAACAAAACCAAAGGCCGCTGCCAAGCCAATAAGACCAAAAATTAAGGTTAGTGAACTGTCTAAACTACGCACAGCGGCTATTTGTTCAGCTTGTGTATAAACATCAATATTCTGTTTTGCAAAATAATCCCTAAGTTTGGTTACTGCATCAAGATTTTTGGCATAAAGCCTAAAGGCCGCATAAACTCGCTCAGTATCAGGCAAATTTTCACCTACCCAACCTAAGGCTTCTGTAAATTTAGGGTCTTGTTTTGGCTTTCGTCCATCTCTAAAGTCTTCTGTGGCTTCAAGTAAACTAAGTGGCACAAAGGCAACGGCCTTTTGCTCAGCCTCAAGTGGCAAGATGTTAGCCACCCAAAGTTTGACAGTTGCTCGCTCAATTTTTCCATTATGTGTGCGTTCAACCATGCCTTGAATTATGGAATTAACTTGCATTTTTAATTTGCGTGCGGCCTCAGCTGAGAGGCTAATGCTAAAAGCATCAGCAGGGGGCGGAGTTGGATTGTCTTTAACATAGTGATTTATTAGTGTGTCACCTTTAGCAGTTGGCTCAAGCGATACATTAATACGTTTGAATATACTTGTTTCGCCTTCTGGCGCAAGGCTCATGGTGGCTGCAATGGCCCTTGTTCTTGGTAATACAAATGCTACATGGGGATTTTTTGCCAAGTCATTTATAAAACTTGTATTATAATTTCCACTGCCTATGGGTACAATTTCTAAATTGTTTGGGTCGTTTTTTAGCCGCTCAGTCATAGTATTAATAACGCCAAACTTTACCCCGTATAAAACTAGTAATGGGGCAAGCACTGCAGCAAGAGAAAGCACAGCGCAAAGTGAGAGTAATTTTTCATGATAATAGTCATGCAAAGCTAAAATGCAGGATTTATAAATCATTTGCCCCTCCTGCATTGAGGTTTGCTATGATTTCATTGTCGATTTTTTGGAGCTTGGTAGTAATTAAGCGAAAGCCCATATTTTTAGCCATATCTGGAGCATGACTAACCATAATCACAGTAATATTTTGTTCCTTGGCAAGTTTTGTAAAAAGCTCAAGCACTATTTTGGCATTGAGTGGGTCAAGCGAGGCCACTGGCTCATCAGCAAGGACAAGCTTTGGCTTATGAACTAGAGCACGAGCAATGGCAAAGCGTTGCCGCTCACCCACGGACATTTGAATGGGCTTTTTACTTAAAAGGTGCGAAATATCTAAAAGTTTTGCAAGGTGTGCAATATTATCTTTATGTTGTGAGTCATTACAAGCTAGTAAAATATTATCCCTACCACTTAAAAATGGCAAAAGTCCGCCAGTTTGTAAAACATATCCAATGTATTCACGGCGTAGCTTTCCAAGTTTATTGAGTTTGTTAGCCTGCCAATGAGTAAGTATGTCAATGGCCTTATCTTGAGGGTTAAATACAAATTCTTGTGCTAAATTTGCAGAAGAAGCTAGCTCTAAATCAGGGCGCAAAATTGCCGCCATAAGGTCAAGAGTGGTGCTTTTGCCGCAACCACTTGGCCCAACTAAGGCTACAAGCTCGCCACTTTGTACTGACAAATCCTGCACGTGCAAAGTGAAAGCACCTTGTCGCTTTTTATAAATATTTTTAATAGAAATAATATGTTGCATAAACTTTAGTTTTTGTCTTGAATTTTTCTAATTTATTTTTAACAAAAAAATATGATTTTTTGCCGTGGTTTTTTAATATTTTCTGTAAAAAATACTCAGTGGTTGTTTAAAAAGTGGAAAGTGGTAATACTTGTAAAAACAATAAAACTAAGATGATTTGTTTAGAAAGTATTAGCTACAAGGAAGAGAGATTTATTGCGATGGGAGTGTGGTCTTCCCCACATTAATTGAGCAAAAAATACTCTGACGCAGTAGATAATACTTTATCAGCAAATCATCATGGGAGTAAGGATAGGGGAACTCGATACACCCAATCCCCTGCATTTGCCGCCCCAAAACTTTCCCAATTACTGCGGTCTTTGTCATATTCTTCATAGCGCGCAAGGCGAGATTTTAATCTATTAATAAATGCCGTCTGTTGCCCAATGCTCATGCGATACCAATCATCCTCACGTAAAAGCATAATGTCACTTTTATATGGCAAGCCCTCTAAAAATTCAGATAAAACGCCAAGCTCCGCTAAGCTTTTGCCTTGGGTTTGACTATTGGGGTCACGGGCGGCCTTGGTTGATGCTGATAAAATACCTTGAAAAAAGTCCTTAGCATCAGTTTTTTTAGTGCGTTCTGCATTATCAATAATAATGCTTAGCTGTTGACTTAGATCGCTTAATTGATTTTTGCTAAGTAGCACTGCAACTTCAACCGTGGGCACTTGCCCCCCCTTAGCCAATTTTTGCAAGTCCATATCAGCAATCCATGAGTCAACCACTTCTGGCGCACGGTTAGCATTAACTTTTCCTAAATATTCTAATTGCATGGCATAACCTAAAGCTTGGGCCATTTGTTCAGCTTCTTTGGCTGGGCTAAGCTTTGCTTGCTTAGGTTCATCCTTAGGCTTTGTTACAAGCTTTCCTTGCATGGTCATCTTGACCATATTTACAATGCCAGAAGTTAAGGCTTTGCTTGCAACTGCGAAGTTTTTTGTGCCTTCTGCTGGTGTATTTGCTTGAACTGCTTGGTAATTTGAGCGATTATCTGAAAGTTTTGTTAAAGTACGGTAAGCCTTTTCAGCCTCAACATGATCTTTTTTGCCGCTAGGTGATTTAATATGCAATGCAGAAATCCAAACACCTTTTGCCCTCGCATAATCACTAAGTTCTGGCATATCCATTTTCACAGTGGCATAAGGGTCAGTTGAGGGTAGTGGCCCTGCATCAGAAATAACTATAAGCATGCGAGTTGCATAGTTATTCCAATTTAATTTATCTAGAGCAAGCTTAATGCCGGAGGGTGAATTTTCTGCAAAAGTATGTGTGGATTTGTTAGCCTCTTCAACTTTTGCAAGTTCACTTTCTAAGGATTTACGGTTATCTGCCGTAGTAAAGTCACTAATTACAATACTTTCATATTCAGTGCCGGGGCTTGCTTTAAGGCTACTTCTAAATGCAACTACGCCAAAGGCCACATCGTCATTAAGTTCATCTTTCTGTAATTCATCATAGATTACTTCAATAACATCAAGGCTTTGGTCAATATATGGTTTCATGGAAATTGTGGTATCAATAACAAAGGCAATGGCCGTACGTGGTTTTGTTGGTGCTGTATTTTGCTGTGCGTTGCCAGGGTCAATGGAGGCTACTTCTAGGAATTTAACGCCTTCAAATGGGTCTTTCATATCCAAGATAGGCATTAGGTAAAAACGCTCGGCAGAGACTGCGCCCTGTTTATCATATGGTTCAGTTGCAATGATTGGGTAGTTTTCAAGGCTTTTATCTTCTGCAATATTTTTATGTATATCAGCTAATTGCTGCTCCATATTGCTTGATGTGCAGAGGGTATTTAGGTCTTTTTCTGTGTTGAAAAACAATAAAGGCTCACGCCCACTTCGTGGGGTTAAGAGCAAGGTTAGGGATTGATTCCAAGCTGTGGTCTTTTTGCTCTCAACAAAGCCAAGGGCTGGGCCACCTATTGGGCCAACTTGCAACCACGCCTCTTGGCCTTGGGCATTTTTTTCCCTAGCAAAGACGTAGAACACACTAAATGGCTTAACATTATCTTGGATAATCTTGGATTTAGCATCGGGGCTTTGAAAAATTTGTGCACTTGGGTGCGTTATAACTCGTTGATATAGTGTTTTTTTGCCTTCCTGCAAGAGTGGAGCTTGGGCAAAGGCTTGAGGCACTAATACTAAGGATAACAATAAGGCAAGAATTATACGCATAATAGCTCCAAAATTATGGTTTTTCTGGCAATG